>JAPPGV010000082.1 GCA_028821235.1 bacterium | reverse complement strand
GGACGGTGTGATCGGGATTGGTGATGGCCTGCCGCTTGGCGACCTCACCGATCAGCACCTCACCGTCCTTGAAGGCCACCACCGATGGCGTGGTACGAGCCCCTTCGGCATTGGCGACCACGGTCGGCTCGCCGCCTTCCAGCACCGCAATCACGCTGTTGGTGGTCCCCAGATCGATTCCGACGGCCTTGGCCATACGTTTCTTCCTTTCGATACTTCTCAGTGTCTTCGATAGGTATAACCTAAGTCATACGTTATCATATTCCCGCGAATCCTCCGCATCGCGGGCTTCTGGAAGTGGAGCAGTTGGTCAGCGGTCAGCAGTGAGCGGTCAGCGGTAATCCAACATCAACTAGCGGCTAGTTACTATTAACTAAATGTCCCGTAGGCGCTTGCTGGAGATGACTCCGGTGTCGAAGCCGGCCAGGTTCAGACGGCCCGAGAAACGGGCGTGCTCGATCTTGAGGCACCGGTCCTGGACCACCTGGAGGCCGGCGGCAATAGCCGTCCGGGCCGCGTCGTCGTGGCGGAGGCCGAGCTGGAACCACACCACCTCGGCGCCGATGGCGATGGCCTCGTCCACCACTTCCGGGATGAAGCGAGGATGGCGGAAGACGTCGACGATGTCCGGCACCTCCGGCAGGTCCGCAAGCGATGCGTAGCACTTCAGGCCAAGCACCTCTTCGTAGGCCGGGTTGACCGGATAGACGCGAAGATGAGTGCGGATCAGGTAGGTGGCAACGAAGTTCGATGCCTTCAGCTCGTTGCCGGACACGCCGACCAGAGCCACCGACTTCGCCTGGCGGATGATCCGCAGCCGAGTGCGGGCGTCGGCTTCGAGTACCTCGGTCATGGTTTCAGCTCCCCAGCGCTTGGTCGAGGTCCCAGAGAATGTCCTCGATGTTCTCGAGACCGATCGAGATCCGGATCATGTCGCCGCCCACCCCGGCCGCGTCCCTCTCCTCGGGCGGGACCTGCTGGTGCGTGGTGCTGGCCGGGTGGATCACCAGCGTCTTGGCGTCACCCACGTTGGCAAGGTGGCTGGCCAGCTCCACCCGCTTGATGAATGACACCCCCGCCTCGTAGCCCCCGGCGATGCCGAAGGTGAACACCGCTCCCGGCCCGGCCGGTACGTACTTCCGGGCCAGGTCGTGGGAGGGGTGGGAGGGCAACCCGGCATAGGACACCCACGACACCCGGCTGTCCGCGTCCAGGAACTCGGCCACCGCCTGGGCGTTGGCCACGTGGCGCTCCATCCGCAACGACAGCGTCTCCAGCCCCTGGAGCAGCAGGAACGAGTTGAAGGGCGACAGGACCGCGCCCACATCCCGCATCAGCTCCATGCGGGCCTTCATCAGGTAGGCGTACTCCCGGAAGTTCGCCCAGAAGGTGAGGTTGTGATAGGCCGGTGACGGCTCGACGATAGCGGGGAACCGTCCGTTGTCCCACGGGAAGACCCCGCTCTCCACGATCACACCGGCGATCGAGGTGCCATGGCCGCCGATGAACTTGGTGGCCGAGTGCACCACTACGTCGGCGCCGTACTCGATGGGCCGGCACAGCGCGGGGCTGGCGAAGGTGTTGTCCACCACCAGGGGTAGGCCGTGGGAGCGGGACAGATCGGCCATCGGCGCCAGGTCGAGGACGTCACCCGCCGGGTTGCCGATCGTCTCTCCGTAGACGAGCCGGGTCCGGTCGGTGATGGCCGCCTCGATGGCATCGAGGTCATTGGTGTCCACGAAGGTCGTGTCGATGCCCATCCGGCGGAGCGTCACGTCGAACTGGGTGAACGTCCCGCCGTACAGCGACCGGTTGGCGACGATGTGGTCCCCCACCTCGCAGAGGGTGAGTACCGCCACGAGCTGGGCCGCCATACCGGAGGCGGTTGCCAGGCCGCCCAGGCCACCCTCCAGGGAGGCCATGCGCTCCTCGAAGGCGGCGTTGGTGGGGTTCCCGATCCGCGTGTAGATGTTGCCGAAGCTCTGGAGGGCGAACAGGTCGGCGGCCTGCTGGGGATCCTCGAACACGTAGGAGGTGGTCTGGTAGATGGGCATGGCCCGCGCACCGGTGTCGGGGTCCGGCCGCTGGCCGGCGTGGATGGAACGGGTGTCGAAGCCGAACTCGTGGCTCATCTGGCGCTTCTCCTGGACCGGGTCGTGGATGAGGGATCCCAATCGGATTCCAGATGGTAACGGAGGTGGGGCTCGAACAGATGCGGCTCGAGCAGGAAGGCATCGTGACCCTTCTCCGAGTGGACGGTAATCCAGTTGAAGTCCTGACCGGCCGCTTTCAACTCCTCCGCCAGCTCCTTCTGCTCGCCCGGGTAGTAGCACACGTCGGAGTCGATCGAGAAGACCAGATACTTGTGGGATCCGGCTGAGAGCATGTCCCGGAGCGTGATCCCCTTGCGCTCGGCCTCCGCATACAGATCGAAGTCCTGCCATGCCCACATGGTCCGCAGGTAGGCGTTGGCGTCGAAGCGCTTGACGAACTTCTGGCCCTGATGCCACATGTAGCTCTCGATCGGAAGCCGTACCCGATCTCCGGACTCGGCCACCTCCCCCCTGGCCCGCTTCTTCATCTGGTCCAGCGACACGAACGTCTTGTGCCCGATCATCCGGGCGAGGGCGAGGCCGGCGTCGGGCGAGGCCCCGTCGTAGTAGTTGCCCCCGTTGAAGTCCGGGTCGTTGTAGATGGCGTTGATCTGCTCGAAGTCATGGATCACGTGGAGTGTCGTGGCCCGCAGGCCTGCCGCGATGGGAACGACGAAACGCACCCGAGCGGGGTAGCGGACCGCCACGTCGAGGCACATCATCCCGCCCACGCTGCCACCTACCACCGCATGGAGTGTCTTCACCCCGAGGTGGTCCAGGAGCCGGAAGTGTGCCCGGACCGTGTCGCCCGCGGAGACGCGCGGGAAGTCGGGTCCGTAGGGCTTGCCGGTGAGCGGGTTGATGCTGGCGGGGCCGGTGGTGCCATAGCAATGACCCAGCCAGTTGGCGCAGATCACTGCGAACTTGTCCGTGTTGAGGGAGCGGCCCGGCCCGATGAAGTCGTCCCACCACCCGGTATGCATCTCGTCGGTCCAGCGGGCCTCGGCGCCGGTGTAGTCACGGTTCTCTCCGGCCGCGTGGTGGCCGCCGGTGAGGGCGTGGAAAAGGAGGATGGCGTTGTCGCCGGCCTCGTTGAGCTCGCCGTAGACCTCGTAGGCGAGGGTTACCTCGGGCAGCACCTCGCCGCTCTCGCAGACGAACGGATCCGATTCGCTTCCGAACGTGAAGAACCGGGTCTCGACCGGTCCGATGCCTTTGCCCATGAGTCCATTCCGAGTGCCTCTGGATCGGCGCATACGATATCAACCTATCCGGCCATCCCGGACATCGGGGATGGAGCGGATCCCCTACAGCTCCCGCCGGTCCGCCAGGGCCCTGCCGAGTGTGATCTCGTCGGCGTAGTCCATGTCGCCCCCGACCGGCAGACCGCTGGCCGGACGGGTAACGGTTACCCCGAAGGGCTTGAAGCGTCGCGCCAGGTACATGGCGGTGGTATCCCCCTCGATGGTGGGATTGGTGGCGATGATGATCTCGATCCGCGACTCCCCGGTCCCCGCGCCGTTGTCCCTTTGCCGGTCCCGGAGCTCCTCGATCCGGAGCTCGAGCTCCTCGATCCGGAGCTGGGAGGGTCCTATCCCGTCGATGGGCGAGAGAGCGCCGCCCAGCACGTGGTACTGCCCGGCGAACTCGCGCGTACGCTCGATGACCGCTATGTCCTGGGCCCGCTCGACCACGCAGATGTACCCGGGCTCGCGGCGAGGATCGCGGCAGATCGAGCATTCCTCCCCGGCGGTGACGTTGTAGCAACGAGAGCAGAAGGAAGTCTGCTCGCGCAGGTCGACGATCGCCCCCGCCAAGCGGCGAGCGTCAGCCTCCTCTACGTTCAGCAGATGGAAGGCGAGACGCTGGGCGGACTTGCGACCCACCCCGGGAAGCCTGCTCAGCTCGTCGATCAGTCGTTGAACGGGACGCTCGAACATCAGCCTGACCAGGGTAGTCGGTGATGGTGACGAAACCGTCGCATCCTCGCCTACGCCTAGTCGGGCTGGACCTCCTGGAGGTTCAGTTCGGACTCGCGCAGCAGAAGCTCCGCCTGTTGCATGGCCGCCCTCGGGTCCACCTGCGGCGGCGCCGGCGAGGGAGCGGGCTCGTCCACCGGCTCGGCAGGATCATGGGCGTCCGGCTCCGGCCCTGACTCGGGCATCGGATCCGGCGGGGGTGAGGGATCCGGTCCGGCACCCTGCCCTTGCGACCCGCCGGGCGCGCCCTCCATACGGAAGTCGATCCTCACCGACCTGCCGAGGAGCCTCTCTCCCTCCCGAGCGAGCAGCGCGGCCAGATCGGCGTCCGTCGAGAGAGTCTTGTAGTGAAGCTCGTACCCGGCCGGAAGGTGCAGCACCAGAGTGGAACCGTCCACTGCGCCTGGAACAGCCTCGCGGAAGAACGCACCCAGCCTCCCACCCAGCCCTTCGATGACCGCGTTGCTGAGCTGCGGCCAGATGTGGTCCAGGTCCGCATCGGCGAGTGGCTGGTCGGACGCCGGGATGGATAGCGGCTCCTGAGGCGGAGAGGCCGGAGTGCCCGCCGGGGCTTTGGCAGAGGCGTCCGGAGTGGAGGCGGCCGGGGCGGAGGTCGCCGAGGCAGTTGCGGCCGGGGCCGGGACGGCCGTCGGGCTGCGGGCGGGCGCGACCGGCCGGCCCTTCTCGAGCCGCTCGATCCGCCGCAGCAGTCCCTCCGGGCGGTCGTCCAGCTCAGGGCGGGACAGCTTCAGGACGGCCAACTCCAGCATCATGCGCTCGTCCCGGCCCTCCCTGAGCTTGACGAGCGCCTCTCCCAGAATGTCGATCGACCTCATCACCAGAGCCGCAGGGATCCGGCCTGCCACCTCCTGCCAGTGCTCGATCACCTCGGGAGGCTCGTCGGTGAACTCCCTCACATCCGAGCTGTAGTGGGTGAGGAAGACCCCCCGAAAGAGACCCAGCGCATCGCCGGCGAAGCGTCGCAGATCGACGC
This sequence comes from bacterium, assembly GCA_028821235.1. Taxonomy (NCBI): domain Bacteria; species bacterium. The sequence goes on along the minus strand of JAPPGV010000082.1, from coordinate 21,078 downwards.
CGCCCGCCGACAGATGGGCCACCAACTCGAGGGCGGCGGCGGGCGCCTCGTCTGCAACCGCATCCACCAGCTTCACGAGCGACTCGGGCCCGGCCACGCCAAGCGCCGCCTGGACGCCTTCCTCGGTGACGGTACCGTCCCTGGCGGCTACCTGCTCGAGGAGGCTCAACGAGTCCCGGACCGACCCGGCAGCCCGCCGAGCCACCGCCAGCAGGGCGCCGTCGGTGGCCTCGAACCCCTCGGCCTCGGCGATCCACCTCAGGTGGTCGGTCAGGGTGTCGGTCGGCACCAGATGGAAGTCGAACCGCTGGCTTCTCGAACGGACCGTGTCAAGCAACCGGTAGGGCTCGGTGGTGGCCAGCACGAAGTGCACATGCTCGGGTGGCTCCTCCAGGGTCTTGAGCAGGGCGTTGGCGGCCGACTTGGTGAGCATGTGGGCTTCATCGAGGATGAACACCCGCCGAGCACCCCCCACCGACGCCACCGTGGACACCCCGGCGCGCAGCTCCCTGATGTCCTCCACCTTGTTGTGGGAGGCGGCATCGAGCTCCATCACGTCCATGGAGGCTGATGACGCCACGCCCGCACAGGACGGGCAGGCGCCGCACGGCTCGCTGTCCGGACCCCGGTCGGGACAGTTCAGGGCCATGGCCAGCAGGCGGGCCGTGGTGGTCTTGCCCGTGCCTCTGGGACCGGTGAACAGGTAGGCGTGCGCCACCCGACCTCCGGCGATCTCCCTTGCCAGGGTCACGGTGACATGCTCCTGGCCGATTACCTGATCGAAGCGCTGCGGCCGGTACTTGCGGTAGAGCGCCTGGTACTCCATCGCCGGAAGCGTACTCATCCGGCACGGGCCGGCAACCTGGACGGCCTCGCTATCGTCGGAGCGTGGTCGTCCATGCGGAACCCTTCCGGCACGTTGCCCGCGAGGCTCGAGAGAACTCCGAATTCCTGCGGATGGCACCCGCCGCCACCAAGGCTGCCGAGTCCAAGGGCCGGGAGAGTCCGGAGGAGCCCGACCCGCTCCGTACCGCATTCGAACGGGACCGCGACCGCATCGTCCACTCCAACGCCTTCCGGCGGCTGGCTCGCAAGACCCAGGTGTTCATCGACCCCGGCAACGACCATTTCGTCACCAGGCTCACCCACACGCTCCAGGTCGCCCAGATCGGACGCTCGATGGCGGTTGCGCTCGGCCTGAACGAGTCCTTGACCGAGGCCATCTGCCTGGGTCACGACATCGGGCACGCCCCGTTCGGTCACACCGGAGAGGACGCCCTCGACGAGATGCTCGACGGGGGTTGGGTACATGCCGACCACTCGGTACGGATCCTGTCGGTGATCGAGCCGCTCAACCTCACCTGGGAAACGCGGGACGGCATCCGCGCCCATCCGTGGCGGATCGAGGAAGGGCCCGCCACCCCGGAAGGGGCCCTGTGCCGGTACGCCGACCGGATCGCCTACCTCAGCCACGATCCCGTCGATGCCATGAGGGCCGGGATCATCCGCTACCAGGACCTGCCGTTCCGGGCGCAAGCCCTGCTCGGCGACCAGCACGGGCGTTGGGTGACCGCGATGGTGCACGCGGTGATCGACGGCTCGATAAGCGCCGGCCGTGTCCGTATGGCCCCCGATGTGGCCGAAGCCATGGACGACCTGCGGAACTTCATGTTCGAGCGGGTCTACCTGCGGGCTGAAGGTCAAGCCCTGAGGAGGCAGGCCATGGGCGTGGTCCAGGACCTGGTCCGCTACTACGAGGCGCACCCGTCCGAGCTACCTCCCTCCGCGCGGCGGTCCGACTCTCCGCAGCGCCAAGCGGTCGATTACGTGGCCGGCATGACCGATCGTTTCGCCAACCGGGTCCACGCGGCTCGCTGCGGGTAGGACGAGATGCTCCGACCGGTGATCCTGGCGGGAGGATCGGGCACCCGGCTGTGGCCGCTGTCGCGTCCCGAGCATCCCAAGCCGCTGGTCCGACCGGCCGGCGGGCGTTCGATGTTGCAGGAGACCCTCCTGCGCGCCGCCCTGCTCCCGGAACCGGCGGATCCGATCATCGTGTGCGGTGAGGACCACTACCCACCCGTATCCGACCAACTGGCCGAGATCGGGGTGAGACGCTTCCAGGCGGTGCTGGAACCGGTGGGCCGCAGCACCGCTCCAGCAGCAGCCGCAGCCGCGTTGCTGTCGGCGGCGGACGACCTGCTGCTGGTGCTCCCGGCCGATCATGCCGTCAGAGACACCGCAGCCTTCGTCGAGGTGGTGGAGCGAGCCACGGCCGCCGCCCGGGCCGGCTGGTTGGTCACCTTCGGCGTCACGCCGGACCGGCCCGAGACCGGATACGGCTACATCGAGCACGGGCCGGCCGTCGCCGACCTCCCGGGCGTGATGAGGATCGCCTCGTTCCGCGAGAAACCGGACCGTCCGACCGCCCGCCGTTACGTCGAGTCCGGCCGCTACTCATGGAACTCCGGCATGTTCCTGTTCCGGGCCGGCACCTTCGTCGACGAGCTGGCTTCGGCGAGTCCCGGCATCATCCGCCAGGTACGGGCGGCTCTCGGCGGCCGGGGCGACGAAGGTCCGGTGGTGTTGGAGGAGCAGGCCTTCTCAGCCTGTCCGGAAGGCTCCATCGACCGGGTGGTAATGGAGCGGACCCGCCGCGGCGCCATGGCGCCCTTCGAGGCGGGATGGTCCGACCTGGGATCGTGGGCTGCTCTCTGGGAGAGAGCAGCCGGTGACGAGCACGGGAACGTGGTGGCCGGGCCTGCCGAGGTGCGCTCGGTCTCGTCCAGCTATGTCTCCGCCGGGGAACGGCCCGTCCTGGTACTCGGCCTCGACGGGGTCATAGTGGTGGATACCGGGGACGCGGTCCTCGTGGCGGCCATGGACCTGGCCCAGGACGTCAGGCCCCCGGGAACTTAGTTGCTAGTTGCTAGTCGTTGGTTGCTAGTTGGTAAGAACTAGTGACTAGCGACTAGCTACTACTCAACAGGTGCCGGATCGCTGGTGACGAGTTCCTCTTCGGGTTCGCGGAGGCCGACTCCGGTGCCCGCGTCCCCATGCTCGGCCAGCTCCCCGTTCGGCTCGCCCTCCTCACCGGGCATCTGGAGGGACGCCAACCAGTCGGCTCCGAGGTTCGACGGGAGCACGCTTGCCTCGGGAAGATCCGGCTTGATGGACTGGTACCGGGTGGCACCTGTTCCCGCCGGGATCAGCTTGCCGATGATCACGTTCTCCTTGAGACCTCGCAGGTGGTCCGAGCGACCGTTGATGGCCGCCTCGGTCAGCACCCGGGTGGTCTCCTGGAACGAGGCCGCCGACAGCCACGAGTCCGTGGCCAGCGATGCCTTGGTGATTCCCATCAGCTCGGGCCGTCCCTCGGCAGGCTGGCGGCCCTCAGCCACCAGGCGGCGGTTCTCCTCGCGGAACTCCCCGTAGTCGACCAACTGGAGCGGCAGGAAGTCCGAGTCGTTCGAGCGGGCTACCCGAACCCTGCGCAACATCTGGCGCACGATCAGCTCGATGTGCTTGTCGTGGATGTCCACGCCCTGGTTCCGGTAGACCTCCTGGACCTGTTCCACCAGGTACTGCTGGCAGGCCCTCACGCCCTGGATGTCGCACACTTCCTTGGGATCGAGCGGACCCTCCGTCAGCGGCGTACCCGGCGCGATCTCCTGGTCATTGCGGACCGTGAGGCGAGCCCTGCGAGAGACCTCGTACTGGGTCTCCCCTTCCGAGGACTCGATCACTATGGCCCGTCCGCCCTCCTCCGTCTCTTCGATCCGGACCCGGCCGCCGACCTCGGAGAGCACCGCCTTCCCCTTGGGAGAGCGGGCCTCGAAGAGCTCGACCACCCTGGGAAGACCGTGGGTGATGTCCTGGCCGGCCACGCCACCGGTGTGGAACGTGCGCATGGTCAGCTGAGTTCCCGGCTCGCCGATCGACTGGGCGGCCATGATCCCGACCGCCTCGCCGGGCTCCACCATCCGGCCCGTGGCCATGCTCAGCCCGTACGAGGCCTGGCTTATGCCATGGGGGATCTCGTCGGTCAGGGGCGAGCGCACCCGCACGCTCAGAACCTCCGAGGCGGCCTCCAAGGCGACCATGGCGTAACGGTCGAGGACCTCCCCGGCCACCAGCTCCCGCCCGTCCTTGGTCACCACCGGCTCGCCATCGACCAGCACGTCGTCTACGAGTACCCGTCCGTACACACGGTTCCGCAGGTTGGGGATCAGCTGCCACTCCTTGCCTTCCATGACCCGGATGGGAATGCGGATACCCCGGTCCTCCGAATCCTCGTCCTGCACGATGATCTCCTGGGAGACATCGACCAGGCGCCGGGTCAGGTAACCCGAGTCGGCGGTCCGGAGGGCGGTGTCGGCCAGGCCCTTCCGGGCGCCGTGCGTGGAGATGAAGTACTCCAGCACGGTCAGGCCCTCCAGGAAGTTGGCCTTGATCGGGCGGGGGATGATGTCACCCTTCGGGTTGGCCACCAGACCCCGCATGCCGGCGATCTGGCGGACCTGCATCCTGTTCCCCCGGGCGCCGGACTTCACCATCATGTCGATCGGGTTGAAGTCGTCACTGGCCAGGGTCTTCTCCATGGAGGCGGTCACCTCTTCGGTGGCCTCGGTCCATATCTCGATCAGCTCCTGGTGGAGCTCGTCCTGGGTGATGATGCCGCGCTGGTACTGGCGATCCTGCGCGTCAGCCTTCTTCTGGTGCTTGTTGAGGATCCGCTGCTTGTCACGGGGCGCCCGAACGTCGCGAAGGCCCATGGTCAGCCCGGACCTGGTCGAGTAATCGAATCCCAACTCCTTGAGCCCGTCCAGGGTTCGCTGCACCACGTTCTTCCCGTACCGCTCGATGATCTCGGCGATCAGCACCTTGAGGTCGCCCTTCAGCACCATGGCGTCGAGAACGGGGAAGCCCTCGGGCATTACCTGGTTGAGCAGGGTCCGTCCGAGGGTGGTCTCGAACAGCTGGTCACCGTCCACCGGCGCCTCGGTGATGAGGTTCGGGATGAAGTCGGCCAACTCGGCATGCATGACCGGATCGCCGGCGATCTGGCCCAAGCGCAGCTTGATCGGGGCGTGCAGCGATATCTCACCCAGGTCGTAGGCCATCAGGGCTTCGTCCGGGTCGGCAAACACCCGGCCGGCCCCCTTGGCGTCCTCCACCTTCTCGGACAGGTAGTAGATACCGATCACCATGTCCTGGGACGGCGCCACGATCGGGTAACCGCTGGCCGGGGAGAGGACGTTGTTGGTGGAGAGCATCAGGACCCTGGCCTCCGCCTGAGCCTCGGCCGACAGCGGCAGGTGTACCGCCATCTGGTCTCCGTCGAAGTCGGCGTTGAACGCCTCGCACACCAGGGGGTGTATCTGGATGGCCTTGCCCTCGACCAGGATGGGCTCGAAGGCCTGGATACCCAGCCTGTGCAGCGTGGGGGCGCGGTTGAGCAGCACCGGGTGCTCCTGGATCACCTCTTTGAGCACGTCCCAGACCTGGGGACGGCGGCGCTCCACCATACGCTTGGCGGACTTGATGTTCTGGGCGATGTCCCGATCGACCAGCCGCTTCATGACGAAAGGCTTGAACAACTCGAGGGCCATGACCTTCGGCAGACCGCATTGATGGAGCTTGAGCTGCGGTCCCACCACGATCACCGAGCGCCCCGAGTAGTCCACCCGCTTACCCAGCAGGTTCTGGCGGAAGCGGCCCTGCTTGCCCTTGAGCATGTCGGTCAGGGACTTGAGAGGCCTATTGCCCTGACCGGTGACGGCCTTGCCCCGCCGACCGTTGTCGAACAGGGCGTCCACCGCCTCCTGGAGCATGCGCTTCTCGTTGTTCACGATGATCTCGGGAGCGTTCAGGTCGAGAAGTCGCTTCAGCCGGTTGTTGCGGTTGATGACCCGCCGGTAGAGATCGTTGAGGTCCGAGGTCGCGAACCGACCGCCGTCCAACTGGACCATCGGGCGGAGATCGGGCGGGATCACCGGGACCGACTCCACGATCATGCTCCGGGGAGAGTGCTTGCCCTCCCAGAACGGCTTCACCACCTTGATCCGCTGCGTAGCCCGGTGGCGGCGCTGGGCGGAGGTGGCCACCAGGTTCTCACGAAGCATGGCCATCTCGGCATCCAGGTCGATCCGCCTCAGCAGGGCCTTGACCGCCTCGGCGCCCATGCCCCCCGAGAAGTAGTCCTTGTACTGGTCGTCGAGCATCCGCCACAGCTGTTCCGACTCCACCAGCTTCTTGGGCTTCAGGCTGCGGAAGGTCTCGAAGGCCTCCCGGTAGAGCTCGCACTCTTGCTCGCACCGGGACTCGCGATCCAAGACCTCACGTTCGACCTCGCGGCGCCGCTGGGTGATCTCCTGGGGCTTGGCGCCCCCCTCCTCCATGCGCCGGATCTCTTCCTCGTGCCGCTGGAGGCGGGCCTCCCGCCACTCGTCGAAATCTTCCTGCTCGAGTTCGATCCCGGCCTCCATCTCCTCCTCCAGCCGCGGCAGGTCTTCGAGACGCTTCCTCTCGTCGAGCTCGGTGACCACGTAGGAGGCGAAGTAGATGACCTTCTCGAGTTCCTTGGGGGACATGTCGAGCAGGTAGCCGAGGCGGGAGGGGACGCCCTTGAAGAACCAGATATGAGTGACCGGAGCAGCCAACTCGATGTGGCCCATGCGTTCCCGGCGCACCTTGCTGCGGGTCACCTCCACGTTGCACTTCTCGCAGGTGATGCCCCGGTAACGGATCCGCTTGTACTTGCCGCAGGCGCACTCCCAGTCCTTCTGGGGACCGAAGATGCGCTCGTCGAACAGTCCCTCCTTCTCGGGCTTGAGAGTCCGGTAGTTGATGGTCTCCGGCTTCTTCACCTCACCGAACGACCAGGAGCGGATCTGTTCGGGCGAAGCCAATCCGATCTTGAGCTCGTCGAACACGTCCCGAGTGGGCGCGCCGGAGGATGCCGGGTAGCCCCCGTACTTACTGAACCGGTCGGGTGTTTGGCCCCAATCCACGCTTGTCAACCTTCTTCCCTGCGCTCCGGACGCGACAGATCGATTCCGAGTGACTCCGACGTGCGATAGAGGTCCTCGTCCAGGTCTCTGAACTGGACTTCCTCTCCCGCCGACAGCAACTCTACGTTGAGACACAGGCTCTGCATCTCTTTGATTAGCACCTTGAAGGACTCCGGGATCCCCGGTTCGGGTATGTTGTCGCCCTTGACGATCGACTCGTAGACCTTGACCCGACCCAGGACATCGTCCGACTTGATTGTCAGCAGCTCCTGGAGGGCGTAGGCGGCGCCGTAGGCCTCGAGAGCCCACACCTCCATCTCCCCGAAGCGCTGGCCGCCGAACTGCGCCTTACCGCCCAACGGCTGCTGGGTGATCATCGAGTAGGGACCGGTCGAACGGGCATGGAGCTTGTCATCCACCAGGTGGACCAGCTTGAGGATGTAGAGGTATCCCACCGTGATGGTCGTGTCGAAGGGCCTCCCGGTCCGCCCGTCGTAGAGAGTCGCCTTGCCGTCGTCGCCCACCAGGCGCATCCCGTCCCGGTTGGGAAGGCTGTTGGCGATGACGTCGCGTATCTCGCTCTGCCGGGCCCCGTCGAACACAGGCGTGGCCACGCGAGAGCGGGGCGGCCTGCCCTCCGCCGCCGGGGTCTCGCTCTTGAAGGGGCGCCATCCCTGAGCGGCGGCCCATCCGAGATGCGTCTCCAGCACCTGACCGAGGTTCATCCGGGATGGAACGCCCAGCGGCGAGAGCACGATGTCGATTGGGGTCCCGTCCGCCAGGAAGGGCATGTCCTCCTCCGGGAGTATCTTGGCGATCACGCCCTTGTTGCCGTGCCGGCCCGCCAGCTTGTCGCCTTCGGAGATCTTGCGCTGGCTGGCCACGCACACCCGTACCAGCTCGTTGACACCGGGCTGGAGATCGTCGTAGCCGTCCGCCCGCCGGTAGACCCGTACATCGATCACCTTGCCGGACTCACCGTGGGGAACCTTGAGGGAGGAGTCCCTGACCTCTCGGGCCTTCTCCCCGAAGATGGCCCGAAGCAGGCGCTCCTCCGGGGTCATCTCGGTCTCACCCTTGGGTGTCACCTTGCCGACTAGATAGTCGCCCGGTCCCACATTGGCGCCCACCCGGATAACGCCCTCGTCGTCGAGGTCCTTGAGTACCTCCTCCGCTACGTTCGGGATGTCGCGGGTGATCTCCTCTGCGCCCAACTTGGTGTCGCGAGCGTCGACCTCGTACTCCTCGATATGGATCGAGGTCAGCACATCCTTCTTCACCAGACGCTCGCTGAGGACTACGGCGTCCTCGAAGTTGTGGCCCTTCCACGGCATGAAAGCGGCCAGCAGGTTCTTGCCCAGCGCCAGCTCTCCCGCCTCGGTGGAGGGCCCGTCGGCGATCACGGTCCCCGCCGATATCTCGTCCCCGATGTCCACCACCGGCTTCTGGTTGATCGAGGTGCCCTGGTTGGAGCGCTCGAACTTGCGGAGCCGGTAGCGGTGCTCCTCATCGGTTCCGGTTTCGGAGATCACGATCTCGTTGCCGTTGATGGAGGTCACCACGCCCGCCACCTCGGAGGTGATCAGATCACCGGAGTCCTGGGCGGCCCTGGCTTCCACGCCCGTGCCCACGAGGGGCGCCTCGGCCTGGAGCAGCGGAACCGCCTGGCGTTGCATGTTGGAGCCCATGAGCGCCCGGTTGGCGTCGTCGTGCTCGAGGAACGGGATCAGGGAGGTGGCCACCGAGACGATCTGCTTGGGTGAGATGTCCATGTAGTCGACGTCCCTGGGCGGTACCCGGTCGATCTCGCCACCGGCTCGCCGGACCAGAACCCGGTCGCGAACGAAGGTGCCGTCCAGGTTCAACTCCGAGTTGGCCTGGGCGATCACGAAGCGCTCCTCCTCCGAAGCGGTCAGGTGCTTGGTGACGTCGGTCACCCGGCCGTCCTTGACCTCGCGGTAGGGGGTCTCGATGAAGCCGAACCGATTGACCCTGGCATAGCTGGCGAGGGACCCGATCAACCCGATGTTGGGACCCTCGGGGGTTTCGATGGGGCACATGCGCCCGTAGTGGGAGGGATGGACGTCCCGCACCTCGAAGCCTGCCCGCTCCCGCGATACGCCGCCCGGACCCAGCGCCGACAGGCGCCTCCTGTGGGTGAGTCCGGCCAGCGGGTTGGGCTGGTCCATAAACTGGCTGAGCTGGCTGGACCCGAAGAACTCCTTGATCGAGCCCACCACCGGCCGGATGTTGATGAGGGAGGTGGGCGTGATGGAGTCCGGGTCCTGGGTGGACATCCGCTCCCTCACCTGGCGTTCCATCCGGCTCAGACCCACCCGGATCTGGTTCTGGACCAACTCCCCGACCGTCCGTACCCGGCGGTTTCCGAAGTGGTCCGTGTCGTCGGTACGGACCACCACCTCGGTACCGGCCCGGGTGGTCATGGTCTCCTTACCCTGCTGGAGGTGGATCAGGTAGCGGATGGTGTCGATGAAGTCGTCCGGGGTGAAGAGACCGTTCTCGGATGAGTGTCCGTCCGGGTTATCGAACTTCTGGTTGACCTTGTAGCGGCCTACCTCGGTGAGGTCGTAACGCTTCGAGTTGAAGAAGATGGAGCCGATCAGGCCCTTGGCGGAGTCCAGGGTGGTCGGCTCGCCGGGGCGTTGCTTGCGGTAGAAGTCGAGCATGGCATCCTCGACGTCACCCACCGGGTCCTTGTCCAGGGTGTTGGCGATGACATCCGCGTCATGGAACAGGCGGAGTATCTCGTCATCGGTCTCTGCGATGCCCAGCGCCCTAACGAACGACGTGATGTACTGGCGCCGCTTGCGGTCCACCCGTACGCCGACCGTGTCGCGCTTGTCGATGTCGAACTGCATCCAGGCACCCTGGCCGGGTATCACCTTGGCGCCGTACACGTCCTTGTCGGACGCCTTGTCCACCGAGTGGTCGAAGTACACGCCCGGAGACCGAACCAGCTGGCTCACCACCACCCGCTCGGTGCCATTGATGATGAAGGTGCCGTTGCGGGTCATCATCGGGAAGTCGCCCAGGAACACCCTCTGTTCCTTGATCTCGCCGGTGTTGCGGTTCACGAACCGGGCGATCACGTGAAGGGGCTTGGAGTAGCTCGTGTCCCGCTCCTTCGCCTCCTCCTCGGTCATCAGCGGCTCCCCGAAGTAGTGATCGCTGAGGTCGAGAGCCAGCTGCCCGCCGAAGTCCTCGATGGGTGAGAGCTGCTGGAAGATCCGGCTGAGGCCTTCTTCGAGGAACCAGCTGAAGGACTCGCGCTGGACCGCGATGAGGTCGGGCAGGGGACTGACCTCGGGGATCTTGGAGAAGGACAGTCGATCAACAGCGGGGGCTATGGCCAAAGCTTCCTCCTAATAGATACCCGACCGGCATGACCGGTCGGCTTGACTCACTTGACCCGATACATCCGTGTTCCGACGCCAAACGGACACGAACGATCACCATGCTCTCCGAAAATCGGTCGCCATCAGGCGGGATGTGTGAAGGTACGCGCGCTCTCCCGACACCATAGGGCACAGCAAACCGAAAGTTTAGCACGCGGCAGAGCCGCCTAAACCCGAAGCCTTAGGCGGAAGTCAACTCCTATCGACGGGCTCCCGTCGCTGCACCCTACGGGCTAAGCCGTCCACTTCGCGGTGATGTTAACGGGACACCGGAGCGGCCGTCAACATCTAAGTTTCTAATCTCTAGTCCGTAGTTCTTAGTAATTCTCTATAGAACAATACTAGCAACTAGCGGATCTCGACCGAGCCTCCGACCGCCTCGATCTTCTCCTTGGCAGCGTTGGCCTCCTCCTTGGAGACCGCCTCGAGAACGGTGCTGGGGAGACCGTCCACGACCGCCTTGGCCTCCTTGAGCCCGAGACTGGTCATGGCCCGGACTTCCTTGATGACCTGGATCTTCTTGTCACCGGATCCGGTGAGCACCACGTCGAACTCCGTCTGCTCCTCTGCGGGCGCCTCGGCCCCGGCGCCGTCACCGGCCGCGACCGCCATCGCCATCGGGGCTGCCGCGGTCACGTCGAAGTGCTCCTCGAAGGCGTCGAGAAACTCCTTGAGCTCGAGGACCGTCATCCCCTCGAACACACCCAACAGTTCTTCAGTAGTCATGCTGGCCATTGCCATCCTCCTAGATTTCCGTTCGTTCGGCCGGTGCGGGCACCGGTGGCCGCGTCTGGACCCGGCCTTATCCCTCTTCCTTCTTTTCGAGCAACTGCGAGAACATCGAGGCTGCGCTCCTCGTAAAGGAGCCCATCAGCGAGGCGGCTCTGGTCAGGGGCGCGTTGAAAGCCCCTGCGACCGTGGCGAGCAGCACATCCCGGCTGTCGAGGGTGGCGAGGCGCGCCACCTGATCGGCGCCGATGGCCCGACCGTCGAGCATGCCGGCCTTGATGACCAGACCCTCGTGGTCCCGGCTGAAGGCGACCAGCGCCTTGGCGGCCGGGACCGGATCGTCCTCGACGAAGGCCACGGCGGTCGGCCCCGTAAGCCACTCGTCCATGTCAACGTGGCCGAGATCGTGGAGAGCTCGCTTGGTGAGCGTCATCTTCAGGACCCGGTATCTCGCCCCGGCTTCCCTGAGGCTCCGGCGAAGTTCCTGCTGGGCCGCCACCGGCAGGCTGCGGTACTCGGTCAGGAACGATGAGGACGAGGCCGAGAAGTAACCCTTGATGTCTTCAACAGCCCGGACCTTGTCGGGTCGTGGCATGAGTTCCTCCGCTGGATTGCGGGTCGCGGGCCGTCCCGCGACTTTGCTGGCGTAGGCCGCACGCGCCGGAACGGCGTACAGGGACAGCAGGGAGGGGATCGGGCGGATGCCTCGATCCGACCTCGGCAGGCGAATCCTCCCGGATTGCTTTACACCCGTAACGGGTACCGGCTGTCTACGGCCAAACATTCCCGGTACGGAACCGGGAAACCGCGGGCAGTGTAGCGGCCGCGCCCACCCTGCGCCAGGCAGGGGTCACCGCCCGTTGCCGGTTGCCGCTCGTCAGTGGGACGAGAAGACTGCTGGCTACCGGCTAGGAAGCCACGCCGGACAGGCGGTCCACCTTCGTCACGTCCACCCTGATTCCGGGACCCATGGTCGAGGCTATCGACAACCCCTTGAGATAAGTGCCCTTCGAAGCGGCCGGCTTCACGCGCAGCACCTCGGACACCAGGGAGATCAGGTTCTCGTGGAGGCGTGTCTCGTCGAAAGAAGCCTTGCCGATGGGAGCAGCCACGTTCCCGTAGCGATCGTTGCGGTACTCGATCTTGCCGGCCTTGAACTCCCCGACCGTCCTGGCCAGGTCTCGGGTGATGGTCCCGGCCTTCGGATTGGGCATCAGACCCCGCGGTCCCAAGATCCTTCCGAGGCGACCCACCTTCGGCATCATGTCCGGTGAGGCGATCGCGACGTCGAAGCCGACATCCCCGCCCGAAGCGATCGACGCGATCAGCTCGTCGCCACCGACCACCTCGGCGCCCGCCTCCTCGGCCTCGGTTGCCAGGTCACCGACCGCGAACACGCAGATGCGGATCGCCTTGCCGGTTCCATGGGGGAGCACCACGGTGCCCCGGACCAACTGGTCGGCCCGGCGCGGGTCGATCCCCAGCTTCATCACCGTCTCGATGGTCTCGTCGAATCTGGCGGCGGCGGAAGCCTTCACCATGCGCACCGCCTCGAGCGGCTCGTAATGGTGGTACTTGTCGAATGCGGCGGCGAGCCGGTCGTAGCGCTTGCCCCTGCGAGCCATAGCGTTCCTCCTTGTGGTCTAGTGGTCTGTCTGTGAAACAACCGTGTGCTCTGGCGGCCATCGGCGCCCCGTCGCTGCGTTCCGCTTCCTCAACGTACCGCTGCGGGTACGCCTTCGTCAGCGGGCCTTGCGAGGAACACCGCTGCCTCGCCATACCACACCGCCATTACACAGACGGACCACAAGCGAGCCACCCTCGCGGTGGCTCTCCCATCGGTATTCGGTTGTCATAGTGGTCAGTCGGCGACGATGATCCCCATCGACCGGGCGGTGCCGGCCACGATCTTCATGGCCGCCGCGATGTCGTTGGTGTTCAGGTCGGGAAGCTTGGTCTCGGCGATCCGCCTGATCTGATCGCTGGACACGGTGGCAACCTTCTCCCGGTGCGGCTCCGGCGACCCCTTCTCCACCCGAGCCGCCTGCCGGAGCAAGACCGCCGTGGGAGGTGACTTGGTGACGAAGCTGAACGACCGATCCGTATAGATGGTTATCTCGGCCGGAACGATGGTGCCCACCTGGGCCCGGGTGGCATCGTTGTAGGACTTGACGAACTCCATGATGTTGATGCCGTACTGGCCCAGAGCCGGCCCGACGGGCGGCGCCGGGCTCGCCTCGCCGGCCGGGATCTGAACCTTCAGGATGGCTGCAACCCTTTTTCTGCCCATGGTCGGTCTGTCCTTCGTGTCTCTCGTCTTGGCGGTCCGGTCTCGGTCCGGATAGTCCTGGCGTTCGCTACTGCTTCTGGATGTCTTCGAAACCCAGTTCCATCGGCGTGTCCCGGCCGAATATCTCGACCAGCACGGTGACCTTCTGCTGGTCGACGTTGATGTTCTCCACCACCCCGTTGAAGTCGGCGAAGGGTCCCTTGGACACGCGCACCGTCTCTCCGATCTCCCACGCCGGGCGGAACCTCGGGGCCTTCTTGGCCGCCTCTCTCTTGAGACCCAGGAAACGCTCCACCTCGCGGCGCGACAGCGGGGTGGGCTGGAATCCACCTCCCATCCCGCTACCCACGAACGAGGTGACTCCGGGGGTGTTCCGCACCACGTTGAAGGTATGGGTGTCGTCGTACATCCTGATCAAGAGGTAGCCGGGGAACATGCGCCGCTCCACCTCCACCTTGCGGCCCCCTTTGATCTCGACCACCTTCTCGGTGGGGATGACCACCTCGAAGATGCTCCCCTCCAGGTGCTGGGAGGTCTTGAGGGTGTCGAGGTTGGCGCGTACCTTCTTCTCGTGACCCGAATAGGCATGGATCACGTACCAGGACCCCCGCTTGTCGTAGGGGCTGATCGGATCCTCCTCCACGAACTCGGGAACCAGCTCCTGGGTAACGGCGGCCTTGGCTCCGGCCGCCGGAGTCTTAGCGACCGGCTTCTCCCGCTCTGGCTCGGCGCTGGTCTCCGTGGCTTCCACCTCCGGGCCGGCGGCTTCCTCGACGGGCTCCGGCTCGTTCTCGTCACGGGATCCATCTGCCAGGAAGCCCGCACTCAGGAATGCCGCTCCCAGGGATCCGAGCGAGGGATCCTTACGATCCCCCTGCTCGGCGGGAGCTCCGTCCTGCTGCTCTGCCGTCCGTTCCGCCATCTTCAACCTGTCAGCGCTCTGATCCCGGCCAGCACCGACCGGCTGAGGGCCAGGTCGACCAGGAATACGTAACCCGTCAGGACGCCGGTCGTGATGACGGTCACCGTTGTGAACGCGATCATCTGCCGGCGGTTGGGCCAGTTGACACGGCTCAACTCCACCCGCACCTCGCGGAGGAACTGGACCAGCCGGCCCCAGCGGCCGGCCACCGACCCGTCGCCGCCCGGCGCACCCGCGATCGGCGAGCGGCGCCGGTCACCCTGTTGTTTGTTGCGCCGCTCTTCCCGCTCGGCCATGCGACGCATCTCGCGGTTCATTTTTCTGCTGCCTTTTCTTGTGGGTACTGCGACCGGAGCCGCAGTGAACGAGTCGAGCAGGGGCGGAGGGACTCGAACCCCCAACCTCCGGTTTTGGAGACCGGGTAAAAGCCCAGCACAGCCGCTATTCTAGCCTCTCAGTCCCACAAACCGAACCACAGTAGAGCGGGGATGCCAAGCTAGCTGCCCAACGACCAGACTACCAGACCTCTGAAGTTCCCCTGTGGCCGGACATTCCCCGTAGTGGCCGCTTCTTGTCTCTTACGGTGCCGCGAGCGGGACCTGGCGTCGGTACCACCCACGGCGATCTCCGGCTGCGAGCTCACCGGCAGCGCCAGCGATTGTCACAGATCCAGCCCAAGACCGGAACTCGGTCGCCGGCGGCGTTCTATGCTTTTGCGCCGTTGTTGCACTTTGAAGACCTGCCATGCGAGGCCGGGTTGGGCTGCGATCCTCGCCTGTAAGGCTTGGTCGCTGGTCAGTAGTGTCGCGTCGATCAGTCCGTGACCTTTGACTCCGTCCTGGAATCGCCGTTCTAGTTCGGTCAGTGGGAGCACGGCGCTGAGAGTTGGTGCGGCCCCGGCCTTGAGCAGCTCGAGGCAATGCCCCGGCGATAGTTGGTGTAATGAGGAATCGGCAGGCAGCATGGGCCACAGATTGGCCTGCAGATCACCTGGGGGTGGGTTGCGGACAATCGCTGTAGCCTTGCGCCAGTCCTTGTTCGATACTGCTCCGTGCACGACGAACGCGGTGCGCACTTTCGCCTCGTCGAGTCCGTGGATACTGGGTATTAGAGCAGCGTCAAAGAGGTCGCGGGCCTTCGCCCGCTCGCCGAGAGCGTGGAGCTTTCCGGCCGCTAGTTCGTGGTCGTCTACAACCTGTACGTCTGTCGCTCTCCACCTGCCCAGCGGATAGGAGTCCCGCCTCCTCGGCGGCCACAGGGGCACCCTGTGCATGTAGTTCAGGTCGATCTCGATCTTGTCGTCGCTGCCAAGCGTGTTCTGGTATCTGAGTTCCCACTTGTCGCCGGCGTGCTCCCCCGGCTTTAGTTGCGTGACTTCGTATCCTGCGCTTCTACAAACGTCGCCTAGAGCTTCCTCGAGCGGCCCGCGGTCGGCGCGCATAATGTCGGGATCGGCGGCGCCGATGTAGTTGAAGTCGAGATCCACAGACAGGCGCGGCGCGGCGAACAGGAACAGGTTGAGAGCTGTTCCACCCTTGAGGACCAGCTTGTCACCTAGTTCGGGATGGGCACCGACAGCGTTGAGTAGGTCTAGGAGCCGGACTGCTTGTTCCACTTGTGCGGTGTGGAACCCGAACTCGGCGGCGACTCGTTCTAGCTCATAGCGGGGGAATATGAGCTCAACTCCTCCCAGCGCTGCCCCAGCACCCACTTCGGAACCACCAGATCCCATTCCCCGACGAGCACCGCCGGGGCGGGGTCGTCCCCGTCGAGGTAGTAAGGACCGGCTGAGTCGTCACGGAACAGTTCAAGAACCGTCGCGGGGAGCCGCCACAAGTCCAGGTGCTGCGACACGAAGAACCCGACTCGAGCGCGAACGGCGGCATCACCCAACAGCGTCGTGTAGGCAGCTACCTTCTCTACGTCAGGTACCTTGGAGGGAGAAGCCGAACGCCATATCTCCTCCCAGCCGCCACCGAGTAACGGCTGAGCCAACACATCCACCAGAGCCCGCTCCAGCGAAGTAACCCGCACCCGTCCGCCCCCGTACCCGACCAACTCCACACCCCACCTCTCGTTGCCCGAGCCGCGCAACGCAGCTGGGAACGGCACGCCGTCATAACCCGCGGCCCGGTATCTGAGCGGCGCCGCCGGCACCGCCGCCGAATACAAGAAGTGCCGCCAAACCGAATGCCCACACCCGTGGAACGCCACCGCCGAACGATGCGACACCACCGCATCCGGCGTCATCTTCGACGCCACCAGGTACGGGAGGGGTTGGAACCGCTCAGGGTCCACGCCCGGCCACACAACCGAGTACAGCCCGGGCGTGTGGCGGATCTCCACCACCCGTCCACTCCGCTGCCAAAGCGCCAACCAAGAACCCGCCTGTCTCCCAGGTCCTACGACACCCCGCTCAGACAGAAACTCAACCAACTCGGCCGCGGTAAACACCGGCTCTCGCTCCAAGAACGCTGTCTGCAACTCCATCAGCCCCTCGCTGCCCGAACGTTACGCTATACGTGCCCCAGACTAATTGGTGCTAGCTACCTCACCCCTCTCCTGCCACCAATGGGCAATGTGGGCGGGGAGATGACGCGGATCATCGTCCCCCCACCACCACCTTGTGACGGCAAAGACCAGGCGGTGAAATCGGGTTTCTCTCCAAGCTGCTGGGGGTCAGGTCCGGCAGAGAGGACGCGGTGAGAAGCCCCGCCGTCGCCCGCGGCAGGGCACCACCTCCTGCCCGAAGCGCTCGCCTCGCCTACGAACGAGTCGGGGGATACCAGGAACGGCTTACTCGAGGATGCGTAGCCCTGCCGGAGTGGTGTGTTCAACAACGACGATCCCCCTCAGTTCCGGCCCGGGGGAGGGTTTAGCGAGGCACACGACTTGTGTGTTGTTGATCTGCCCCCGGTGGTCGTAGTGCATGTGGCCGCAAGCGTGCACCCGCGGCTGAAGTTTGGCGGTGAGATCCCGCAATGACACATCACCTACGGGCCGGCCTCGCCTGTCGGTGCCTACGCCCGCTGGCCAGTCGTGTGTCAGCAGCACATCGAGTCGGTGAGGGAGATGCTGCGCGAAGTGGACGAGGTGGGCCAGTTCTGAACGATGCCAGTAGGTCTTCTGCTTTGGGCCTCGCCGGTACGGCTCTGGCAGTTCGGAGTATTTCGGCGAGTAGATGCCGGAGAGGTAACCGACCGCCACTCCTTTGATGATGGTCACTCCTGACCGACCTAGCCACCACACGCCGGGAGCCCACTCGCCGGGTCCGGCACGTTCCAACGCTGTATACGGTTCATGGTTGCCAGCGATGAAATACAACGAGCAGCCCAGGCGGATCTCGCCGTTCACAACTCTCGGGAAATCGCCGAGCTTGCGGTAACGCTCTGGGCCCACCACCCAACGACTGTCGTCGCCGTTACGGTTGGGTTCCACGTCGCCGACCGCGAGGACGAAATCGAGCCTACCCCAACGGCCGCGAGCCGATTCGAGAGTCGCCGCCAGCGACTCGAACATGCCGTGGATATCTCCGACGATCGCGTAACGTACCGTCATTTGTTCCGGGGTCCTTCTTTCCTCGTGTCGTGTCGGGGAGTTGCTGAGGGTACGGTCCTGAGCGGAGCCTGGCTGTGCAGATGAGATGCCCCCCTTCAGCGGCGGCACGTTACCAGGCCACGGCGGCACTGGTCACCTCGTGTCACGTTCCCGTCGGGGTCGACCATGTCGTCCGTCACGCCTTCCACAATCCCCCTGGGCTGGTAGCAAGGATGGCGGGTTCAGCCGTGAGTGCTACTTGCAGCGTTGGCGCATTTTCGACAACATCCGTGCGAAGCTGTTCGATGGCTACACGGACGACTACGCGCTGTTGCGGCACCGTGTCGCCACCGCCCGCCGGGCCCTCCAGGCGTCCGAGCGAGACGGTCCGGCCCTTGACCGCTGAGCCATCGCCCGGTCACAGGTGAACCCGGAAGCGACCGAAACACGACGGATGCCTGGCCTACGCCTTCCGCTGTGATCCTGCCACTAATGGGCATTTGGAGGCGATGCGAGAGCGGGGTGTTGGGCGCCGGTTCAGAGCGACAACCCCGAATGGTCGGAGGCGGACCTGGGGTAGGGGGCGGCCGGTCTCGAGGCTGCGAGTATCGAGGAACAAGGTGACCTGGCTAACGCAGTACTTCACGCGGCGCACTTCCGGTTCGTCACCGAACTGGTCAGCCGTGTAGGTAGCGAGACGGCAGACACTGCGGATCAGAGGCTCTACAACCTCGACAACCGGGTCTGGGTCCTTGCCCCGGGCTTCTACACGCCGGGTCTCCTGATGTCGTTGTTGTGGTTGTTTCGCCCATCGGAGCAGCTTCGTCTACACCACACATACCCGCTTGCTCGGCCTCAACCGGGCCGGGCCACGGCGCGCCGGTATTCACCAGCCACCTCCGCGATCAACACGTCTGCTGCGAACACACGGGACCGCTTCGCCATGTGACCGGCTTTCCCAATCTCGGCCGTTGTTGGTCTGGCTCCTCATCTGCCCCTCCTTTCTCCTGCACGTTGCGGGCCGTCCTGTGCCGGCCGCAATGTCGTCTCTCATTCGAACGGGATCGTCGTGCGCCGTGTTGTTGTCATCGAGCATTCCAAGGTGACCCGCAGCCCGGCCGCGCATCCACCCCCCAGCGGTCGCGGAACCATCCCTTTGGGGTCGCGGTCAACCGCGACCGGTCGCGCTTCTCTCCCCGGAGCGGTCGCGCATCCCTCTGACGCGAGCCCTTGCCGGCAGTTGGGGAGGAGGGCCGCTTCCCCGATCGGGGCCGATGGGTTCGGTAGCGATCCGGTGGTTCGGCCTGGCTGGTTGCAGGCAGTGGGACATGTGTCCTGATTCTGCGTCAGGGGGGGCGGACATGTGTCCCGGGTGAGCGAGCGGGGTGTCCTGTGTTGGTGGGAGAGAAGTGGTCGCGGTCGCGCTTAACCGCGACCGGTCGCGCTTGCGGTCGCGCTTGCGGTCGCGCATCCCTCTGACCTGAGGTTTTGCTGGCAGTTCGGTGGGGCAGACGCCCTGGGGCAGCGACAGTGGGGGTCCGCGGCGAGGCGGCGAGGTAGCGGGCTGTGACCTCCTTGTTGCGGTGGGAGACATGTGTCCGGGGCTGCATGTCCGTCCAGGGTGGTACAGGTCCGGGCAGGTCTGGTGGTAGCGGCGCGGCCCGACGGGGATGTGGGCAGAGGAGGTGTGACCGCGCGGGGTGGCGGTGGCGGTCTGCTGGCGCGGGGATGGTCCGGGTGTCGGGGTGTGTTTGGGGCGTTTACCTGGGGTTTTGTGGGTGTCTGGTGAGGAAGGTGGGTATCGAGGAGGGTGTTGGTGTGGTCGGTGTGGATGAGCTGATGTGGGCGGGTGGTGGACGGTACATCGGGGGAGCGGGGGAGGGGGACGTGTGTCCCTGGGGGTGGGGGACGTGTGTCCTTGTGTGGGGTGGCCGGTGGGTGGCTGGTGGGTGAGCCAAGTTTTCATTAAAATGAGGACATATGTCCTCCTCGGGGTGGGGACGTATGTCCCGGTGGAGGTGAAGTGGCCTACTTGCGGACCAGGTTGGAGATCGACGACTGGGAGCGGCCTACCAGTTTGGCTATCTCAGCCTGGCTGAATTGGTCTATGCGGTAGAGAGCTACCACTGCTTGGCGGTAGGACTCCCGTGCCCGGGCCCATTCTGTGTGGGCAGCCTCGAGCTGTTCGGCGGCGTCGATCGCGGCAAGCATGCGGAAGGTTTCGGCATTCTGCCGTGCCCGGGCCTCATCCCTGTTCTTGCTCATCTACCACCCCCCTGATAGCCAGCCTTACCAGCCCCCTAATATGGGGTTCGGCATTTTAATGAAAACTTGGCTACGCCTTTCAACCACAGTTGACACCCCCTGCGGGGACATACGTCCCACAGCCCTGGGACATACGTCCCCATCCCCATCCCCCCGTTCCCCGTTCGCGTTCCCCCCGGGTTCTGTCCACCCGCCCGATCACCTTCAGCTCCTCCCGACCGGCCCACCACACACCTCCTTTTTCGCTGCCCTCGCCTGCTCGCATTCCTGCTTCGGCCTTCTCCGGGTGGATCACCGAAGAAACCCCTGGTAGACGAGCTCCAAGCACCCTCGGGTCCGGGCTATCCCCCTGGTGACTGGCTTCCCCACCGCCCGGCCAGGCCCTTCCCCCTGGGCAGCGAGCTACCCAACGTCGGTGGGGACGTGTGTACCCCTCAGGGGCGTATGGCGCGCACAGAGGTCCCCTACAACAACAAAACGGGCCCGCAGGATCGCTGCCTCGCCGCCGATTCCCGCTGGCACCATCAAAGGGCTTCACTCCTTTGAGCGGCAAAGTAAAGCCCAGGTCGGAGGGATGCGCGACCGGATGCGCGACCGCGGTGGGGTGGAAGCGCGACCGGTCGCGCATGAGCGCGACCCCAAGGGGTGGATCCGCGACCGGGTTCCGGGTCACTTTGGGTATGTTCGGTTACGACTACAGAGCCGGGACCGTTTCCGTATCGGATGAGAGGCCACGGATTTGAAGGGTTGGCACGGGATCGCAGGCAATGTGGAGGAGCGAGGGGAATGCGGATGAGAAACCAGACTCACGACAGGAAGCCGGGTGTCAGCCGTCGACGCTCAGCGGTGCTGCCTCCGGGGGGTGGGCGGGTGGTGAGACTGCCCGAAGTGTTGGAGATCACCGGG
>JAPPGV010000081.1 GCA_028821235.1 bacterium | reverse complement strand
GCCCCGATACTCACACACCAGAGCCACCCAACAAGGTAAAGGAGGGCCCGGCGCGGAGCACCGATTTGCCGACGCGATTTTCGCGACTTTCCCCGCACGGGACTCGGGAGGCGGTTGGACGATTCCCTGGCCGGCCGAGGCTCGAACCTAGCCGGCGCCCTTGATGTCCGGCCGCAGCACCATCGCCTTGCCCTCGCCGCGCAGGACAGCAGCGAGAGCTTCCTCCACCGTGGACACGTGGTCTCGCCGGGCCAGGCTGAGGATTGAGGGGCCGGCGCCCGACAGGCAGGCGTACACGGCCCCCGCATCGAGAGCGACCTCCATCAGCCGGGCCGTTTCGGGGTAGGTGGCGAGGCGGGACGTCTCGTGGATCTCGTCCCCGCGGGCGTTGTCGAGTATCTCCTCAGAACCGGTGCGCAGCCCCTCGATGAGCGCGGTGAGCCGTCCCAGGGTGCGAACCGCCACGTCCAGGGGGACGCAATCCGGCACCACCTTGCGGGAGTCGCTGGTGCGGACCTCGAAGTCGGGGACCACCAGCACCGGCACCAGGTCGGGCGACAGCGAGTGGTGCACCACCCATCCTTCGGCCACCGACACCAACCCCCCGTAGACGGCGGCGGCGGCGTTGTCGGGGTGGCCCTCCAGGTACTTGACGTACTGGAACAGCTCGTCGTGGGTCGGGTCCTTGCCGTTGGCGCGCAGGGCGGCCAGGGTGCCGGCGGTGAAGGCGGCCGCGCTCGATCCCAGGCCGCTGCACAGGGGAACGTGGTTGGCGATCTCCATCCGGAGCGGCCGGTCGCTCACCGCACGAGCCGCCGCCAGGACGGCATCGTTGTCCTCATCGCCCAGGTAGGGCTCGGGTCCGATGTGCCGGGTCGACCACGAGCCCGCGACTTCGGCGGTTACCCGGCATCTCAGGTCGAGTGCCAGGGCCATGGTGTCGAAGCCGGGCCCGAGGTTGGCGGAGGAGGCCGGGGCGGAGGCGGTGCTCATGATCCGATGTCGATCTCGACGAAGATGTTCCCGGCCGCCGGCAGTGCGATCCGGATGGCCTCCTCGACGTCCTCGATGGTCTGGTGGACCTCTTTACCGGAGAGGCCTTTCACCAACTCGACGTCGAGGTTGACCAGGATGTCCTCGGGACCCATGTGCATGGTGAGCAGGCGGTCCACGCCGGTGACGTTGGCGTGGGCCAGCACCCGCGCCCGGATGGTGGCCCGGTCCCGGCGTCCGGCGGCTTCCCCGATCAGCAGTCCCTTGATCTCGAAGGCCAGGAAGAACGCCACCACGGCCAGCAGCAACCCGATCAGGATCGACGCGAGGGCGTCCCAGATGGGGTCGCCGGTGATCTGGGAGGCGACTATGCCTGCCAGCGCGACGCTCAGGCCGCCGACCGCGGCGCTGTCCTCGAACAGTACGACCAGCAGGGCCGCGTCCTTGGTGTCGCGCAGGGTGCGCCACAGGGCCCGCGAGCCGCGGACCCGGTTGAACTCCCGCGCCGCCACCGTCCAGGGGATGGCCTCGAAGAGGATCGCCCCACCGAGCACGGCCACGGAGACACCGAAGCTCTCCACCGCATGCGGATGCCGGAGGGCGTTGACGCCGTGCTGGATGGAGAACACGGCGCCGCCCACGAACAGCATGACCGCCACCATGAAGCTCCAGAAGTAGACCTCCTTGCCCCGCCCGAACGGATGGCGCTGCCCGCCGGCGCGTTTGGCGACCGTCATGCCCCATAGAAGCATCCCCTGGTTACCGGAGTCGGCCACCGAGTGGATCGCCTCGGCCAGCATCGCCGCCGACCCGGTGATGGCGGCCGCTATGAACTTGGCTACCGCGATGGCCGAGTTGGCGGCCAGCGCGGCGACTACAGCGAGACGGGAGCCTTGGGAAGCCATTCGGGTTCCAGTTTACGAGGTCGTGGGTTCCTCAGCACCGCAGCAGGGCTACGGTAGGCAGGTCATGGCGGACATTCTCGGGTTGGACGCCCTGCTGGGGCAGATGATGACGGCGCTGGGGCTGGCGATGGTGGCCGGGAACGGCTTCGCCATGTGGAAACACGCCCGTGGTGAGGCTCCCGAAGGTGCCAAGGGCGCCTACCGGCCGGGGCGGGTTCGCTTCCTGCTGGGGGTAGGTCTGGTGATCAGCATCTGGGGCCTGGCCGGCATTTTGACCTGATCCGAAGGCGTGGCAGATCGGCCCGACGCATATGACACCCACCCTGGCCCCTCGCTACCATCGCGGCGGTCCGGCGGGTGTAGTTCAGTGGTAGAACATCAGCTTCCCAAGCTGAGAACGGGGGTTCGATTCCCCTCACCCGCTCCCTTCCCCTGGCGATGTGATTCGCCCACCGGTCGGCAACCTGCAGCAGACCTGGAGTAGAGCGGTGATCCTTTCAGATCGGGACATCAAGGCCGCCATCGAGGCGGAACGCATCGGGATCGATCCCTACGAACCCGACAACGTCCAGCCCTCGTCGGTCGACCTGCGGGTGGATCGCTTCTTCCGGGTGTTCGAGAACCACCTCTACCCGTATATCGATCCCAAGACGGCCCAGCCCGACCTCACCCAGGAGAGGGCGGTCAGCCCTGACGGCCGCTTCATCCTCCACCCCGGCAAGTTCGTGCTCGGGGCCACCCTCGAGCGGATCCACCTGCCCGACGACCTCGTGGCCCGGCTCGAGGGCAAATCCAGCCTGGGCCGGATCGGCCTGCTGATCCACTCCACCGCCGGGTTCGTGGATCCCGGCTTCAACGGTTACCTGACCCTCGAGCTGGCCAACGTGGCCAACCTGCCGATCGCCATCTATCCCGGCATGCTGATCGGCCAGATCAGCTTCTACGAGCTCTCCAGCCCGGCGGAGCACCCCTACGGTTCGCTGTGGGCGGGATCCAAGTACCAGGGCCAGCGCGGCCCTACGGCCTCCCGGGTCCACGAGAACTTCCGCCAGTGACTGGTCAGCGACTCGTTAACGGTAAGCCGAGTTCGGTACGTCGCGGCCGATGAGCTCTCGCCGCGGCGGAGATCGGCCAGGCTATGACCGTCTTGGTCAGCCTTCCGCTTGGTGAGGCCTCTACTATCGTGACATCAAACATCTCACTGGGACTAATCCGGTGAGGCGGATTGTACGAGTCGGCGCGGACGCAGGAACCGGACAACGATGCTAATCGCATTATCGGTGAAGAACTTCAAGAGCATCAGGGAAGCCAGGATTCGGTTTGGCCCCTTTACATGCTTCATTGGGCACAATGGTGTTGGGAAGAGCAACCTGTTTGATGCTATCTACTTTCTCAGTGAGCTAGCCGAACGTGATATCTCTGAGGCTGCGGTCAAGGTTCGGCGTACGAGCGGCGGCGGTTTCTCTCCTCGGGATCTCATCTTCGGGCGGGATCCCGATCGTGTGATCTCTCTCTCAGCTGACATGATCGTACCTCCCGAGGTCAAGGATGACTTCGACCAATCGGCCACGCCGAGCACGACCCTTCTCACATATACACTGGAATTGCGATACTCCGAGGAGTCTGACCGGCTCCTCGTGGAGTACGAAAGTCTGACCCACAAGAAACTCGGCGACTATAAGAAGTTCGTGGGCTTTCCATCATCCCCTGACTTCAAGAGTTCAGTCGCCTTGGGCGCCAGACGAGGTGGGCCATTGATTTCTACCAGTGGCGATCGAATCATGCTCCACGGCGACGGTGGCAGCCGCGGACGTCCGGCACCGGTCGGAAGATCGCCACGCACGGTGGTAGGAGGAACGAATACATACGACTACCCGACCGTTCTGGCTGCTAAACGCGAGATGTCATCTTGGCGAATCTTGCATCTCGAGCCGAGCGCTATGCGAACTCCTGACCCGCGATGGGCACAGCCTCCCCACATATCCGCCTCAGGTAGTCATATACCCGCCACTCTTGGGTCGCTAATAGCGCGTGATTGTGATGCACAGTCAGAAATCCTCTACCGTCTCAGGCAATTGAATGCCGATATAGAAGAACTAGGCGTCTACGTCGATGAGGCAGGGGATCAGCTAGCTCTCCGGGCTCGGATCGCCGGAGTGAAGAACTGGCTCTATTCCCGTTCCCTCTCGGATGGCACTCTTCGCTATATCGCGCTGGCATTGATGTTGGTAGACATTAGGGACAGGGCGGTCTTATGTATAGAGGAGCCAGAGAACGGGATTCACCCCTCACGCATACCTAATCTAGTCCAACTTCTCCGGGATTACGCGGTAGAACCAGAACACGCGGTAGGCTCCGACAACCCTCTGCGTCAGGTAATTGTCAACTCGCATTCTCCGGAAGTAGCTAGGCGACTCTCCTTCGAGGACATTGTGTTCGTCGAGCGAGCGATCACTAGCATGGCTGGTCCTATCAGTGTCTTCCGTCCGGTCGTGGATACATGGCGGGTAGGTATAACGAACGGGAAAGGTAACGGCGATCTACCGGTTGGAAGGCAAGCCGTTATTGACTTCATTGGTGGATCCCCAATCCTTCCGGAGATGGGCCAGCAGAGATTCTCGTTCGGCACGGCCAGATGAGTCGTCAGCTCACTTATTCAGTGGTTGCTGACGGAGGTACTGACCGGATGCTGGTTCCGATCATTCAGTGGGCGATCCATCGTCTTGATCCTGAAGTTGAGATTCTTGAGCCCTTGTTCAGCGTCAGGTCAGGAAGCGTCCAGGACTTCCTGCACGACTATGACCCAGGCGTGATGCTGATATTCGTTCATCGTGACGCTGAGCGTCGTACGCTCAAGGAGCGGCTTGGCGAGTTCGAGATGACAACTCGAACCGACATCGTGCCGTTGATTCCAGTTCGCATGTCGGAAGCGCGGCCTGTGCGATGGCATGGCCATCGCACAGGCCGCTGGCCGCCCCGGTAGCTCGGTGCCGACTCCCAGGCTAGGTGATGTCGAGAGGATGTCTGATCCGAAGAAGCGCCTGGATGAGCTTCTGTTTGCGGCAGCGGGATCACCATCGGGTCGCCGGGGTCGGAATTTCAAACGCTCCATTGTCGAACGCAGAGTCAACGTAGCCGGCTACATTGCCGACTACAGCCCACTCGAGACCTTGATGGCCTTCCGGACCTTTCAGGATCATCTCGAACAGAACTACCCGTACAGTCCCTCTCGCCAGTAGTTCCGGCGGCGGGCTCGCGCGACATCCGATACTTGGTGGAACACTCGGATTGACCACCTGTTCCACAGCCGGCAACGGCTGGTCGAAACGGATCGTAGGTGACTACTCACAGCAGGGTCTCCGGCTGGTACGTAGCGGCGTCCGGATGGGCGTCGACCACCTCCGCGACCGCCCTCGCAACGCCGTCGACCTGGGAGCCTGCCCGTCCCGCCAGGCCGGTGGCGGTGGCCGCCTCCCGGATCTGCTCCCTGTCGAGGGGGAAGTCCGGATCGCTACCGAGTGATGCCCAGAGGTCGTGGTCGCCCCCGTCCCTCCGGGCGGTCGCCGACCGTAGGGCATGGGATTGGATGACCCGGTGGGCCTGCTCGCGGCCCATCCCCGCCGCCACCGCCGCCAGCAGGACCCGGGTCGTGGAGAGGAAGGGCAGCTCGGCCGCCATTTCCTCCTCCAGGCGGCCGGGAAACACCGCCATGTCCCGGACCACGTGCAGTGTGGCCTCCATCAACCCGTCGGCGGCGAAGAAGGAGTCGGGGAGCATCACCCGGCGGACCACGGAGTCGCTGACATCACCCTCGTTCCACTGGTGCCCTGACAGGCCCGAGGCCATGGCGAGGTACCCGCCCAGAACCACGGCCAGCCCGTTGATCCGCTCGCAGGTCCGCATGTTGGTCTTGTGGGGCATGGCCGATGATCCCACCTGGCCGGACCGGAAACCCTCGGAGACCAGGTCGGCGCCGGCCATCAGCCGGAGGGTGGTGGCCAGGCTGGAGGGGCCCGCCGCCAGCTGGGCCAGCGCGGACACCGTCTCCAGGTCGAGCGATCTGGGATAGATCTGCCCCACGGAGGTCAGGCGCCGGGAGAACCCCAGTCCATCCGCCACCTTCTCCTCGAACCGGTCCACCGCCTCCTCGTCACCACCGAACAGGCCCAGGAGGTCCTGCTGGGTCCCCACCGGGCCTTTGATCCCTCTCAGGGGATAGCCGGCGATCAGGGTCTCGACCCGCCGGTATGCGGCCAGGGTCTCCTCGGCGGCGGAGGCAAGACGTTTCCCCACGGTGGTGGGCTGGGCCGGCACGTTGTGGCTGCGGCCCACCACGACCGTTGTCCGGTACTCGACCGCCCGGCCCGCCAGGGCTGCCAGCACCGCCACGGTCTTGTCCCGCAGCGTCTCGAGCGACCGCCGGACCACCATCTGCTCGACGTTCTCGGTGACATCCCGGGAGGTGAGTCCCTTGTGGATGTGCTCGTGGCCCGCCAGCCCGCAGAACTCCCCGATGCGGGCCGCCAGGTCATGACGGGTGGCTTCCTCCCTCGACCGGATCGAGGCCAGGTCGACCTGATGGATGACCGCCCGGTAGTCGTCGACCACTCCTTCGGGCACCGGCACTCCCAGTTCGATCTGGGCCTCGAGGACCGCTACCCAGAGCTCCCGCTCCATGACCACCCGGCCCACCGGTGACCAGAGGCGACGGATCTCGCGGCCGGCGTAGCGGGAGGCCAGGACATTGGGAACGTCGGACTGTCCGGGGAGATCCGCCGGGGTCGGTGCCATCGTCTCGACTCCGCTCAGGTCTCCGTCTCGGATGGGTCCCATTCCACCCCCGCCAGGCGGGCCAGGGCCAGGATGAGCGACTGGGTGCCCTTGCGCCCCAGCCCCTGGGCCTGGAGCGATACGTAGAGCTCGTGGGCCAGGGCCAGACCGGGCGCCGGGAGCTTCATGGAGGCGGCCTCCCTCAGGGCGATCCCCATGTCCTTGACGAAGTGATCCACGAAGAAGCCCGGCTCGAAGTCGCCCCCGAGCATCCGGGGACCGTAGTTCGACAGCGACCACGATCCGGCCGCGCCGCCGCTGACCGACCCCATCACCGTGTCGAGGTCGAGTCCGGCCTGCTGGCCGTAGAGCAACGCCTCGGACAACCCGATCATGCCGGTGGCGATCAGGATCTGGTTCACCGCCTTGGTGTGCTGGCCGGCGCCCGGCCCGCCCTGGCGGATGATGGTCTTGCCCATGGTCTCGAACACCGGCCGCACCTGCTCCACAGGGTCCGGGTCGCCGCCGATCATTATTGACAATGTGCCGTTGCGGGCGCCTATGTCACCCCCGCTCACCGGGGCGTCGATGGCCTCCACACCCCGTTCGGCGCACGTGGCGGCGATCTCGATGGCGAGGGCGGGCTCGGAGGTGGTCATGTCCACCAGCACGTCGCCGGCCGAGGCGCCTTCCAGCAGGCCGTCCGGGCCGAGGAACACCTGGCGGACATCCTCCGGGAAGCCGACGATGGCGAAGGACATGTCCGACGCCGCGGCCACCTCGGCGGGGGTGGCGGCCCAGGTGGCGCCGCGGGCGATGAGGTTCGCGGCCCTGGCCTTGGTGCGGGTGGTCACCGTCACCGGATATCCGGCGTCGAGGACGTGCCCGCACATGGAGACGCCCATCACTCCGGTTCCGACCCAGCCGATCGCAGGCTTGTCAGTCACGTTCCGCTCCTTTCGATGACCAGCTTGCCCTGATGATCCCCGGCCTTCATCCGGCCCAATGCCTCCGGCAGGTGCTCGAACGGGTAGACGCTGTCCACTAGAACCGGCAGATCGCCGCCGGCCACCCACTCGGTCACCCGGGCGAAGTCCTCGTGGTCGAACATGGTGGAGCCGATGATCTCCAGGTGGCGGAAGAAGAGCGGCGGGACGCTGACCTCCACCTTGGGGCCGCTGGTGGATCCGCAGGTCACCAGCCGGCCGCCCGGCGCCAACGACCGCATCGACTGGCTCCAGGTGGCGGGCCCGACGTTCTCGAACACCACCTCGGCCTGCCGTCCCGCGGCCTGCCGGAGTTCCTTGGAGAAATCCCC
The DNA here is from genome assembly GCA_028821235.1 of bacterium. NCBI lineage: Bacteria > bacterium. The sequence goes on along the minus strand of JAPPGV010000081.1, from coordinate 170,922 downwards.
TCCGGAGGCGAACCCACCCGCCGCGCCGAGCTGTACGGCCCGTTCGATCTTGGCCGGGCTACGAGAGGTGACGTAGACCTCGGCGCCCATCAGCCGGCCGATCATCAGCCCGGCCGAGCTGACCCCCCCGCCGACCCCCACTACCAGCATCAGATCCCCGCCGCAGAGGCGGGCCCGGCGCAGCATCCGGTAGGCGGTGGAGTAGGCCAGCCCGTAGGCCGCCGCCCGGTCCCAGGGGAGGTGGGCCGGCTTGGGCACGACGTTGGTGGCCGGAACTACGACGTATTCGGCCAGCGTTCCCCAGGAGTGCTCGCCCAGCACCCCCAGCTTCCCGCTGAAGGGTATGTGGCCGGTGGTGGGGGCGTAGCCGAGGCTCGGGTTGACGATCACCTCGGCGCCCGGCGCCAATCCGTCCACCCCGTCACCCACCGCGTCGACCACCCCGGCGCCATCCCCGCCCGCCACGTGAGGGAAGTGCTTGGGCGCGGGTAGGCCCATCGACATCCACAGGTCGAGGCGGTTGAGCGCGGACGCCACCAGCCTCACCCTCACCTCGCCCGGCCCGGGGCTGGGCGTGTCCACCTCCCCCAGGGTGTAGGAGGAAGGCCCCCGCGTGTCGTTCAAAACCCAAGCCCGCATGGGCCAAGGCTAGTGATCTGCCTGCGAACAACCGGGTGCCCTGGCGGCCATCGGCGCCCCGTCGCTGCGTTCCGCTTCCTCAACGTACCCTGCGGGTACGCCTTCGTCAGCGGGCCTTGCGAGGAACACCGCTGCCTCGCCAAACCACACCGCCATTCCACAGACAGACCACTAGACCACCGGACGGCGTCTTCCGACGGGTTCGCGCGAGCGCGACGACGACAACCGAGCCGGTGCGGTCCGCTACCGGATCCCGTGTCAGCGCCAAGTCCGGGCGGTCGCCTCCCGGGGTAGCCGCGAACCAGATCTCACCGCGCCGCATCGACCCAATCGGACCAGTCGTCCGCCACTCCCCAATCGGCGATCCGACCGATCTCCGACTCGTCGGGCGTGAGCGGTTGCTCCTTCCAAAGGTCGGCGTCCTCTACGGAGGCGAGCCATGCCAGGTGCCTACGGAGCGACTCCTGGATCACCCCCGAGCTGGTGGTGCCGAGACGATCCGCCCACCGCCGGACCTCGGCGGCCTCCTCGTCATCCACACGGAAACTGAGCACTGTCATGCGTTCAGAATATATGTATGACGGTCGGGCTGTTCCCGGCTACGTCCAGCCGAAGTGGTCGATGGGGCCCTCGCCGCGGCCCAGGTCCCATCCGGCGGCGCCGGTGATGGCGCGCGACACCCAGGCTCGGGCGTCGGCGATGGCCACGATCAGGTCGGCGCCGGTGGCCAGGCGGGCCGCTATGGAGGCCGAGAGGGCATCCCCGGTTCCGTGGACGTTCCGCGACCGCACCCGGCGTCCCGGGAGGGCATGGGTCCGGATCCCGTCCGAGAACACGTCCAGGAGAGGCTTGTCGTCAGCCATCCGGCCGCCGGTCACCAGGAAGGGCGTCCGGGTGGTGCGGGCCAGGTACTCCGCCGCGGCCCGCTGGTCGCGTTCGTTCTCGACGGGTCGGCTGGCCAGCAGGGCCGCCTCCCGGTGGTTGGGGGTGGCCAGGCGGGCCGCCGGGATCAGGGCTTCGCGGTAGGCGGCGACGGTGGATCGATCCGCCAGCGACCTCCCGTCCCGATCCACCAGGACCGGATCGATCACCAGGTTGGGCAGCCGGGCCGCTTGTTCCGCCACCAGCCGGACCACCTCGGCCCGGCCCAACAGACCCGTCTTGGTGGCGTCCGGCGGAAGGTCGGAAGCGACCGCTTCCAACTGCGAGGAGATCATCTTGACGGGCACTTGCTCGGCCCTGGTGACGCCCCGGGTGTTCTGCGCGGTGACGGTGGTGATCACCGTGGTGGCGAACACGCGGTGCGCCGACAGCGTCTTGAGGTCGGCCTGGATCCCGGCGCCGGCACCGGAGTCGCTGCCGCCGATCGTCATCACCGTCTTGGGGGTATCTGTCATGTCCTCCAGCCGACCAGGGTGTCGTGGGCGGTCCGTCTCTCGCAGCCGGATCGCTGCACTATGCCGACCTCGTCCGATTCGACCGTGGTGTTCGTACACCCGCCGGCATCGTAGGCCTGGTAGGTCACGCGACCGCGGTCCACCGGGACGGGCTCGCCATCGAGGCCGAACGCGGACGGCCGGCTCCACCGTACTTCGATCGGCGGGTCGTCGCACCGGGTGAAGAGCTCGGACCACACGATCGGCGATCGGAGATGGTCGCCCTCGCACAGGAGGTGGCGCACCACCACGTCCTCGCCGGTGTCGAGGCCCTCGATCCGGGCCGGCCACCGGCTCGGGCCCTGGACGCCGGGGGCGCAAGGTCCGATGGTGAGGCGGTAGCGCGCACCGGGCGCCCAGGCTAAGTCCCTGGTGTTCGGGTCGAGGGGCGTGGACGGCAGGGACGACTCGGTTCCCGGCAGGATGGCGCCATCGCGGTCGTATCCACCCCAGTTGACGGCCAGGCTCCCGGGATGGCGGGGATTCCACTGGATCCCGGTGTGGGCGCCTCCCTGGTGGCGGCCGGGCGTCCAGAAGGATGCCTGGAGCGCGAAGAAGGCCAGGCGGCTGACCTCCGGCGGCTTCAGGACCTCCAGGATCACCGACACCGAGGCCAGGGGAGTGTCGGGAACCTCCCACCACACGTGGAACGAGGAGGCCCCGTTGGGGGACGGCGGCAACCCCCGGTCACGCACGGGACCCGAGGCCACCGGTTCGAGCCGCGCCCGGGGAGCGTCGGCGGGATGGGCCGGCTCGGACAGGGCGACAACCCTCTCCGGGTCTATCTCCACGAGCAGGCGGGTCCCCCTGGGAGGCCCGGTGCCCGCGGTCTGGACGACAAGAGGATGACCGGAGCAGTCCACCTCCACACGGGACTGCCCGGCCACGAAGGTGGTCGAGTCCACCGTCCCGGCCAGGCTCCCGGTCGGGCTCAAGGCAGCGCCATCAGGCCGGATGACCACCCGGTGGCGGCCGTCCGGAAGGTGCGTGGGGATGGCGCCCCACTGGGAGGTGGCGGAACCGGACTCGACCGCTACATCGGCGAAGTTCTCGAACCCGAGGAAGCGGGCCACGAACTCGGTGGCCGGGCGGCTCCAGAGTCGCTCAGGGGTGTCGACCTGCCTTATCCGGCCCCGGTGCAGGATCGCCACCCGGTCGGCGATTGCGAACGCCTCGTCCTGGTCGTGGGTGACGTAGAGGGCCGTGATGCCTATCCGGCGCAGGAGTTCGGACAGTTCCGGGACTAGGCGGGCGCGCAGGGCCCGGTCAAGGGCGCCCACCGGTTCGTCGAGCATCAGGAGGGCCGGTTCGGGCGCCAGCGACCGGGCCAGGGCGACCCGCTGCTGCTCGCCACCCGAGAGGGAGTCGACTCCGCGGTCGCCGTAGTCGGCGAGGTCGACCCACGAGAGCACCTCCTCCACCCGTTCGCGGATGGCCCGCCGGTCCCTTCCCTGCATCCGGAGTCCGAAGGTCACGTTCTCGGTCACGTTCAGGTGGGGGAACAGCGCGTAGTCCTGGAACATCAGGCCCACCCCCCGGCGGTGAACGTCGACGCGGGTGATGTCGCGCGACGCCAACTCGATACGCCCTGCTGCGGGCTTCTCGAGGCCGGCGATCACCCGCAGGAGGCTCGACTTCCCCGAGCCTGACGGCCCCAGTACGGCCATCACCTCCCCGGACCCCACCGACAGGTCGATGCCGTCCAGGGCGCGGTGCTTCCCGTAGTCCAGCGTGATACCGGTGATCTCGAGCATCAGAACTCCCCGAGCCCAGCGACCCGGTAGCGGTCGATGGCCATGATTATCACTGTCGTGAGGAGCATCAGGACGGTGCTCAGGGCCAGCGCCTGCCCGAGGTTGGCCGCTCCCGGCTGGCCGAGCAGGCGGAAGATCGCGGTCGGGATGGTCGGCCGGCCGGGCCGGATGAGGAAGGCGGTTGCGCCGAACTCGCCGAGTGAGACGGCCGCGGCGAAACCGGCCCCGACCAGTGCTGCCCGGCTGATGATCGGCAACTCCACCTCCCGGAAGACCCGCCGGGGCGAGGCTCCGAGGATGGCCGCCGCCTCGCGGAGGCGGGGCTGCACCGACCGGAGTACCGGGGTCACGGTGCGGATCACGAACGGCGCCGCGACGACCGAATGGGCCAGGGGTATCAGCCAGATCGAGGTACGGAGATCCACCGGCCAGTCGAAGGCGACCAGGAACCCGAAGCCGATCGTGACGGCCGACGTGCCGAGCGGGAGCATCAGGAAGGTGTCGAGCCGCGCGCCCAACCGGCCGGGGCGCCGCGCGATGACCACGGCCGCGACGAGCCCGGCCGCCACTGCGGGCACCACAGCGGCCGCTGCGAACCACAACGAGTTCACGATCGCCTCGGCAGGATCGACGAAGGGGGTAGCGCCTCGGACCAGGCTCGCGTAGTGGTCCAGACCCGGCCCGGCCGACGTGCGCAGCGATCGCCACATCAGCGTGCCGATCGGGGCGCCCAGGTAGAGGACCATCGAGGCGATGGTCCCTCCCACGACCAGAAACTGACCCGGGGTGGCGGGGTGGCGGGCCACGGTTCGGCTCGAACGCAGGGGGAGGCGCCGGGCGTGCCGCTGCTGGAGCCGGGTGTACGCCCACAGTGCCGTAGCCACACCTGCCATCTGGACCAGCGCCAGGGCAGCCGAGGCGGCCAGGTCCAGGTTGATGGTGGCCTCCCGCCAGACCGCCACCTCGATGGTGGCGTAGCTGAAACCCCCCAGGATCAGCACCACCCCGAACGACGTGAAGGTGAACAGGAAGACGATGGAGGCGGCCGCCGCTATCGAGGGGAGCAGGAGGGGTAGCGTGACGGTCAGGAACGCCCGAGCCCGGTTGGCGCCCAACGCCCGGGCCGCCTCCTCGAGCCTCGGATCGACGAGCTCCCAGAAGCTGCCCACGATGCGGACCACCACGGCGTAGTTGAAGAACACGTGGGCGATGAGGATCGCCCAGGCCGTCTGGCGCAGGTCCACCCCTAGCGGCCCACCGGGTCCGAGAAGAGCCAGGTAGGCGGCACCCACGACCACCGTAGGCAATACGAACGGGACCGTCACCGCCGCCCTCAGCAACCTCCTGCCGAAGAACGAGTACCTGGAGAGGACGTAGGCGCCCGGTAGGGCGAACAGCAGGGTGGCCATAGTGGAGACCGTGGCCTGCCAGACCGTGAACCAGGCGGCCCGCCGCAGCGAGCCCTTGGTGGCGATCTCCACGAAGGGCGACAGGTCGAGTTGCCCGTCCAGGGTAAGGCTGCGCAGCACCACCCGCACCAGCGGGTACGCGAAGAACAGCCCGAAGAAGACGAGCGGGACGGCGACCAGCCACCGTCCGGCGCCGGACTTCAGGAGGCTACGACCTCGATCCATTCCTCGATCCACCTGGAACGGTTGGCGTCGATCTCCTCGGGAGCGACGGCGGCCGGGTCGTCGGGTATCTCGGTGTACCGGACGAACTCGTCGGGCAGCTCGGCCTTCTCGTTGGCTGGGAACACGAACATGTTGAGTGGGATGTCCTCCTGGAAGGTGAGCCCGAGCATGAAGTCGACCAGTTGCCGGGCCGCGTTGGGGACCGGTGTCCCCGCCAGGATGCCGGCGAACTCGATCTGGCGGAAACAGCCGGCCAATACCACACCGGTGGGCGCCTCGGTGACCGGCGGGTCTGCGTAAATGACCTCGGCCGGCGGGGAGGATGCATACGACACCACGATAGGACGGTCCCCTTCCCCCGACCCGCCGGAGAAGGATCCGTAGTAGGCGTCCTCCCAACCTGCCGTGACCAGCACATCGTTGGCCACCAGGTCCGACCAGAAGCTCTGCCACGGATAGTCGCCGTCCTCGCCGAAGGTGGCGACGGTCGCCAGCAGGAAGGCCAGGCCCGGGGACGACGTGCCCGGATGTTCCACCACCAGCAGCCCGGCGTACTCCGGCCTGGTCAGATCCCTCAGCGTCGAGGGAGGTTCGAGGCCCATCCCCGCCAGCCCGGCTATGTCGTAGTTGAGGCACACATCGCCGAAGTCGATCGGCGTCACCCGGGAGTCCAGCTTCAAGGAGTCGGGGACGTCGGCGAGTCCCGGCGACTCGTACTCCACGAACAGGTCCTCGGCAAGCGCGCGGCCCAGGAAGGTGTTGTCGATCCCGAACATCACGTCCGCCACCGGGTTGTCCTTCGTGAGCACCGCCTGGTTCACCATCGTGCCGGCATCGCCGGCCTCCAGGTGCTCGACCGTATGGCCGGTCTCCGCCTCGAACTGCTCCAGCGTGCCCTCGCTGACGTAGAACGAGTCGTGGGTAACCAGCCGGATGGTCTGGGGCCCCTCGTCCTCGGGCGTGTCATCGGCACACCCGGCCGCGACGAGCATCAGCGCCGCCAGCACGATCCCTAGTCTTCTCATGCGCGCAACCTCCCGCCTTGTGGGGTTTCGGGAGGGCGAGATCACTTCCTTCGCCGGTATTACCCGGATCAGGTTCTACGGTCGGAGATGCAGTCTCCCTCTCAGCCCTTCCCGGGCTCCCGTGTGTGAGGGCTTACCTTACACAGGGTTGGTGGATGGTTGGAGGGTAAGTACGAGGGTGGCCCTGCTGTAGTCGCCGTCGGTTCCCACGGCCAGAGCCATCGGGCCCAGCCACCGTGACAGCATCGAGAGCAGTCCGTCATCCGACCCCATCCCGGCGGGACCTATCCGGGCAATGACGCTCGCAAGGTCGACGTAGGCCAGGAGCAGCGGGTCGTAGGAGATGTGCTCCACGGTCCGGCGGTACCGATCGGTGTCGGACACCCGCTCTCTCGTTCCCTGCTGGACGGCCACCGTGGTCTCGAGCGCGTCCGTATCGGTTCCGAACGTGAGGAACCCGCCATGGAGGAGGTATCCGAGGGAGGGCGTCCCGTCCTCCATCACGCGCGCAGGTCGGCCGGCGCCCAGGTCGAGTTGGTGCAGGGACACCCCCGTCAGCGAGGTGACGCCGCCCGCGATGCCGTCGATCGTCCCTGCGAGGGTGTTCGCGGACAGGGGCCGGTAGGACAGCGCGGCCACCACCTCTACGGAGGAGCCCTCGCGGTCCGGGCTGTGGGCGGCTATGACCAGTTGGCCGCGCAGATGGTTGAACAGGTCCGCCTCTAGGTCGAGCCCGGTGCCGAGATCCACGAATCCCAGGGCGAGGTCCAGGGCATCGGCCAGCGTGGCGCCCTGATCGAGCCCGCTCGTGCCGTCCCCTGGCGGCGGGTCGAACAGGTATCCACCCGGTATCAGACCGGCTATGTCGCACCCGCCCAGGACTTCCCGCCAGCGGTCGATGTCGGGATCGAACCCGACGGAGACGAACCCCAACGCATCGGCCGGGACGATGGCATCCGTGACATCGGCCGAGGTATCGGTCCACCAGCTGGTTATGTCCGGCGTGGCAAGGTCGACCACCAGACCGTCACCGACCCAATCGGCCGAGACCATCAACCACTCAGGCCTGTCGAACGGAACTCCCGGGCAGGGGCTGCGATCGGGATCACCCATCCGGCCGGCGAGCCAGTCCAGGTCAACGTACGCCGACGCGAAACGCCCGTCGCGCGCCGCCCCCCGTGCCTCTCCGAAACGCCCGGTGGAAGCGAGGGTTTCGGGATGATGGCCGTCGATCCTCTCCAGTATCTCTTCAAGCAGCCCGCTGTCGGTGCCGAAGAGCAGGAAGTCCCCGGCCTGGGCGTAAGCCTGTTCCTCCATCCACCCGTTGCCGCCTCCCACCCAGATGACGGCATCATTGACGACTCTGCGCTCGAAGGAGGTGGACGCCCTCTCCTCCTGCTTCCGGAGCCAACTCTGCAGGAACTCGGCGGCCGCGTCCCCGTCGCTTACGCCCACGGTGACCGCCAGGCCGACCCCACCGTCCTCCAGGTCGACCAGCGCCGCTGACACCTCGGTCCCTATCCAGGTGCCCAGTTCCCCGAGGATGGTGCCGATGGCGTCGGGCAGAGGTCCGTCTCCCTCGCCTGCCGGCCCGCCGACCCCTCCGAGGTCATCGAGTTGATCCAACAGGAGAGGAATGATCCCGGATGGGCTCTCTCCAGTCCCCAGGTCCAGCCATGCGTAGGCGACGGTCTCGTCCGGGTAGTACGAGGCGGACGCCTCCGCCGGTGTCACGGAGCCGGGAGGGTCCGTGACCAAGGCCCGCCAGACCCACGCGGACGCGATGGCGGCCGCCACCAGCGCGATAGCGATCGTCTCTTTACGGTTCACGGGTCACCACGGTACCGAAACACCGTGACAAGTAGGCGGGCCACCGGCCTCGTCCGCTGACAGCAGCCTCGGGATCGCCGGCTCCGCGATAATCAAGGGAACCGAGGCACGACCCCAGTCACGACTCCGGCACGAGGGAGCACATGTCAGCCAGTTCATCCCGCCCCGTCCTCCGCGTCAGCGACGAGGGTCGAGCGGCGCTCAGCGACCTGTTGCCGACCGAGGAGCCGGTCGAGTTCCGGCTCCAGGGAGTCCCGATCGCGGTCCTGATGCGGACTCCGGGTCATGACGAGGAGCTGGCCCGGGGCTTCGCCCTCACCGAGGGCATCATCCTGAACCCGAAGGAGCTGGCCGAGGTCAAGGCGCTGCCGGGCCTGGACGGGGCTGGACGCTACGACCTGGTCCTGGCCGAGGGGATCCGGGTCGATGAGGAGCAGTTTCGCCGCAACCTCTACGCCACCTCCTCATGCGGGGTGTGCGGGAAAGCCTCCATCGATGCGGTCCGCGTGGCGGCGCCGCCCCTCCCGGCCGGCCCGGTCATCCCTGCCGGCCTGTTGCAGGACCTCATGGAGTCGATGCGCTCGGCCCAGGCGGGGTTCGACGCCACCGGGGGGCTCCACGCCGCCGCCGCGTTCACCGGCGAGGGCGAGTTCCTGGGCGCCCGCGAGGACGTGGGCCGGCACAACGCCATGGACAAGCTGGTCGGCCATCTCTCGTGCCGCCGCTGGCCGATCGGGGAGCTGGTCGTCACCGTCTCCGGCCGGGTCTCGTTCGAGCTGGTGCAGAAGGCGGCGGTCGCCGGGATCAGCGTCCTGGCCGGCGTCTCGGCCGCCTCCTCCCTGGCGGTGGATCTCGCCGACGAGTTGGGCCTGACCGTGGCGGGCTTCGTCCGGCCAGGCGGCTTCAACCTCTACACCCACCCCCACCGCATAGCCCCTTGAAGGTTGAGACTCAGAGACCGTAACCGACGCACCTCGGCGGTCGGCTCACGTGTCACGCACGTCTGCTAGCCTGCTGACGAGGCTAGATAAGATTATATTCGGAGGGGGTACGACGATGGACGAACATATCCGCACGCTATACGAGATCGTCGGCAAACTCGTCACCCAAGGAGGGAAGCACCTCGAGTTCCAGGCCGTGATGGTCGAGCAGGTAGCCAAGCTCGTAGAGGGTCAGAAAGAGCTTGTCGAGGGTCAGAAGGAGCTTGCTTCAGGTCAGAGGAGAATCACCGCAACCCAGAAGAAGCTGGTTGAGGACGTACGGTGGCTCATCGACAGCCATGCCCAGATCGTCGACAGGCTGGAGATCCTCGAACAGGGGCAGCAGGACCTGTTCCGGCTCTACGACGCGAGAAGGACGAGTGACTGTCTCAGCCGGGAGGCGACCCCTCGGGCCAGGCGCTACCTGCGTCGGGTGAGCTAGCTCGGGACCCTGATGAGGGTGTCCCCCTAGCGGTGCTCGGTGTCTCCGGCCAGCAGCTGGAGGATGTGGGGCAGCAGTGGCTCGATGGCTGATGAAAGGCAGCCACGCGGGTTTACCATGACGTGGGTGGGGTCCACACTGGACATCGATCAGAGTCGAAGGGCCTTCCGCGAGGCCGGGATCTTCTTCGTGGACACCGTCGGTCGGGTACCGCCGCATGCGATGGACGATCCGGGGTTGGGGGTGTGGAGCGTTCGGGAGTTGATCGGGCACACCTGCCGCGCTCTCCTCGCCGTAGAGCACGGTGCGGGCCGTGAGTCCGGCATACCGGCTCGGCTGGCCCGCCCGGCGGACTACTTCTGCGAAGCGTTGAAGGACACAAGCATCCATGACGCCATTGCCGAGGGCGCGGCTGGCGCCGCCGCCGCCCTGGGCGAGGACGTGTCAACGGCTGTGGCCGGAGTCGTGGACGGTGTTTTCCGCTTCGTGGATTCGCTGCCCGACGATCACCCGGTAGGTACGCCGTGGGGCGAGATGCGGCTCGCCGACTACCTGCCGACCAGGACCTTCGAGTTGGTGGTCCATACCCTCGATCTAGCGGAGGCGCTGGGCCGGGTCGGTCGGGTACCCGAGTCGGCGTTGTCGGTTGCGCTGGGGTTGCTCACCGAGGCCGCAGCCCGCACGGGACGGGCCGAAGAACTGCTGATGGCCCTAGCCGGTCGGGCGCCGCTCCGGTCGAATCTCCTCGCCCTGGGACCGGACTCCTAGCGGTGCTCGGTGTCTCCGGCCAGCAGCTGGAGGATGTGGGTTAGCAACGGTTCGAGGGCGTCCATGCCCTCGGTCACGGCTTTCGGGCTGCCGGGGAGGTTGACCACCAGGCAGGCCCCGATCACGCCCGCCACGCCGCGTGACAGGGCGGCCATGGGCGTGTGGCGCAGGCCCTCCGCCCGGATCAGCTCCGACAGGCCGGCGGCCGGACGGTCGATCAGGGCGGCGGTGGCCTCCGGGGTCACGTCCCTGGGCCCGAAGCCCGTACCGCCGGTGGTGACGATCAGCCGGCGCCGCGGGGCCAGCCGCGCCAGCAACTCCTGGATCACCTCACGGTCGTCCGGGACCAGATGGCGGTCGACCCGGAAGCCCAGGCCGGAGAGCCGGGCGGCCAGAACGTCGCCGGACGTGTCGGCCCGGGTCCCGTGGGTCACCCCGTCGCTCACGGTCACCGCAGATGCCTTGATGGTGTCCATGGCCCCCATGGTACGGGACCGTCACGCCACCCCGGACGCCCGATGCCGGTCCGGGGCGGGCTAGCCTGCCCGCGTGTCCTGGATCCTCCTCACCAACGACGACGGCGTGGACAGCCCCGCCCTCCCACCCTTCCGCGCCGCCCTCCGGTCGCTGGGAGAGGTGCGCACGGTGGTCCCGGCCGGGCAGCGAAGCTGGATCGGGAAGGCCCTGACCCGCTTCGAGCCCATCGAGGTGGCCGAAGTGGACCAGGCCGGCGCCACCGTGGTGACCGTGTCGGGCACCCCTGCCGACGCCGTGCAGGTGGCGGCCGGGTACTTCGGGTCACCTCCGGACCTGGTGGTCTCCGGCATCAACATCGGCTACAACCACGGCGCCGGCTACATCATCAGCTCCGGGACGGTCGGCGCCGCCTTCGAAGGATGGGAACTCGGGATCCGGTCCGTGGCCTTCTCCGCCGGGGTGCGGGGACGCTGGCATACCTGGTATCCGATCATGCGATCCGCTGCCTCCGCACCGGACTGGGAGCGCCTGGCCGCGGTCTGCGCCGACATCCTCGGCGACCTGCTCGACGCGGACCTCCCCGCCGACGTGGTCACGGTCAACCTCCCGTGGGAGGCCGACCTCGCCACCCCGCGCCGGGTGGTGCCGCCTGCCCGGGTCACCTATGGGCAGATGCATCATCGGCTCGCGGACGGGACCTACACGCACAACTACCAGGAGGACTTCGGAGACGTCCCGCTGGACGGCACCGACATCGGCGTGAACCATGCGGGCGAGATCGCCATCACCCCCCTGATGGCCCCGGCCTCGCCCCCGGTTGCCGAGGAGGCCCGCAACCGCGTCGAACGCCCGGCGGGCGCGGCGACCTAGCGAGAGAGGCCCGGCGATGAGCTATATCGTTGATCGGATGAGCCGGTCCAAGCTACCTACGGTGGTGGCGCTCGCAGCGCTGCTCATCGCCACCTGGATGGATTGGCAGTGGGTCTGGGGAGTCTTCTTCCTGTACTGGGCTGTTCTCGGCATCATGACCGGACAGGCCTTCGTGGTGCGGACCGTCGATCAAGATGAGAGCCCTCTCCTGTTCTGGCTGATCAGCGTGACGTGGCTGGTGGTCGCCGCGCTGTCCATCTTCTACGACCTCTTTCCCGAGACCGCCCGCCTCTGGTTGGGATAGAGCGATGGCCGACCGGAGAGGAATGCCCATCCTGCCCGTGGAGGCCTACACCTCGAGGGCGTGGTTCGACCGCGAGCAGGAGCGCATCTTCTCCCGCACCTGGGCTTGCGCCGGTCTCGCCGAGGACGTGGCCGAGCCGGGCCAGTACGTGTCGGTGCAGGCCGGGCTCAACAATATCTTCATCGTGATGGGCAGGGACCGCCGGTTGCGGGCCTTTCACAACATCTGCCGCCACCGGGGGACGCAGCTGCTGAGGGCGGTGGGCAAGACCCAGCGCGCCATCGTCTGCCCCTATCACGACTGGACCTATGACCTCGAGGGGCGCCTCGTCTCCGTGCCGGACCGGGAGCGCCAGTTCCCGGGAGTCGACCTGGACTGCGTCAGCCTCAAGAAGGCCTCGGTGGACCTGTGGAGAGGGATGCTATGGGTGCATCCCGATGAGAACGCGGGTTCGATAATGGACTGGTTCGGCGAGGTGGAGCCGCACCTGGGCCCTCACGAGGTGGACGAGCTTGCCGAGTACCCGAAGGGGCGCACCGAGCACACCATCGAGGCCAACTGGAAGATCGTGGTCGAGAACTACATCGACGGTTACCACCTGGCGCACCTCCACTCCGGGACGCTGGGGATGTACGACCACTCGCGCATCGAGTCGGGCTTCGTCGGCCCGCACTTCGCGTTCTGGGAGCCCCTGGCGCCGGACTACGCCAAGGACGTAGAGAAGAACTCGCCCTATCCGCTGGTGATTCCAGCCGAGCAGGCGGGCGCATGGGTGCCGATGCTCTTCCCCGGCATCGGGCTGGCGGAGACCGAGAGCACCTGGTCCCTGTTCCACGTGAACCCGATCTCGCCCGACCGCACCCGGGTGGTCATCCGCACCAGGGTGGCCGCCGTTCCGTACCGGGCCTTCGCGCGCCAGGCGGCCCGCTCGCGACGGTTCTGGGCCAGGCGCGTCTCCGGTAAGTTCGAAGGGCATGGAGACGACCCCATGGCCTCGGGCGACTTCATGGCCGAGGACATCTACGCCTGCGAGCAGCAGCAGCGGTCCCTCCGGAGCCCCTACTTCGAGCATGGCCCTTCCTCGGAGGGCGAGGCCGGGGTACGCGAGCACCAGGAACTGGTGCGGCGCTGGGTCGAGGGATAGGTGGACGGAGGATTCCACCGGCTCCGGGTAGCGGCGACCCGGGCCGAGACCGAGCGGGCCACCAGCCTGGTCTTCGAGGTTCCAGAAGGGCTGCGGGAGGCCTTTCGCTGGAAGGCCGGTCAGCACGTCACGCTGCGCTTTCACCTCGGTGGTGAAGAGGTACGGAGGCCCTACTCGATCTCCGCCAAGCCGGAGGGCGGACGTCTGCGCGTCACCGTCAAGCGGCACGAGAGTGGCCTGGTCTCGAATCACGTGAACGACCGCGTGGCCGCCGGCGACGTGGTGGAAGTGATGCCTCCCTTCGGCGGCTTCTACCTGGATCCCGATCCCAGGGCCCGGCGCACCTATTACTTCTTCGGTGCGGGCAGCGGCATCACGCCGTTGTTCGCCATGATCGGCTCCGTCCTGGCGTCCGAGCCTCACTCGGTGGCCCGGCTGGCCTATGGCAACGTCGACGCCGGATCGGTCATCTTCCATGAGGACTTGGCCCGGATGGAGGAGGGCTCGGACGGTCGTCTCCGGGTCCGGCACGTGCTGTCGTCCCCCTCCCGGGCACCGTCGCTCGCGCCTTGGAGACGGGGACGGATCGACGCCAGGTGCGTGGCCGATTTCATCAACGAGCATCCGCCGTACGCCCAGGACACCCGGTACTACGTGTGCGGCCCTGGACGTATGAACACCGCCGTCCGGCGTGCCCTCCTGGACATCGACGTACCGGACACGCGCATCCGCATGGAGAGCTACGGCCCGGTGGAGCCACCCGACGACTCGGTAGCGGGCGTGGCGGCGGAGGCCACGGTACGGCTCGGAGGCGTGACCCTTACCGTTCCCGTGGCGGCCGGGCAGACGGTGCTGGGCGCGACGCGGGCTGCCGATGAGACTCCGCCCTATTCGTGTGAATCAGGCGTCTGCGGCGCCTGCCGGGCGAGGCTACGCCGGGGAAGAGTCCACCTCCGGGCCCGCATGGCCCTGACCGACGCCGACATCTCTGGAGGGACGATTCTTACCTGCCAAGCTCTACCCCTCACCCCCCGGCTCACGGTGGAATACGACTGAGACCGGGCTGCCGGACCAGGATCGGGTGTCAGCCGCCCTGGCGGGCGATCGCCTCGTACAGCGCGTTTGAGAGGGCGCGGGGGCGGGGGTCGGTGCCCGCATTCATGTACGTCTGGTTCATGGCATATCCGAAGCCCACTTCTGCGACCGGGTCGGCGTAGCCGAGGGGGCCTCCAATACCCTGCATCCCGAACGCCTCGTCGTTGGGTCCCAGCGACATGCCGCCACCGATGGAGCGGCCGTAGCCGAGGGCGACCCGGGATGCGCCTCCGAATACGGCATCGATGCCCCGGGCCTGTTCGGCCGAGTGAGCGACGACCGACTCCTCGGACACGATCCGCACCCCGTCGAGCATGCCTCCCCCGGCCAGCATGGCGTACATGCGGGCCACGCTCCGGGCGTCGCCGATCCCGTTGATGGCGGGCGCCTCCGCCGTCCAGAGGTCGGGGTCGTTGGCCAGATCGACCGAACTCCGCCGCTCAGGGCCGATGAAGAGCGCGGCACCGGCGGGATTGTCCGGTGCCCAGATGGCCATCAGGAGGTCGGCTGCCGGGTCGGGATCGTGCAGGAGCCGGGCCACCCGCCCGTGCTGCTCGGTGGGAAGCCCGATCCAGACGTCCAGGCCGAGCGGGCGGGCCACCTCGTCCGCGAAGAACGTCCCGAGAGTGCGGCCGTCGATCCGTCGCACCAGCTCGCCCACCAGCCAGCCGTAGCTGATCGAGTGGTATCCGAGGGTGGTTCCCGGCTCCCAGGCCAGGGGTGCGGCGGCGAGCCGGGCCGCGATCTCATCGGTGCGATGCCATCCCGCCGTGTCGTCACCGCTCACGAGATCCCAGTACCCGGGGAAGGACGGAAGCCCGAGCGTGTGGCTGAGGATGTGCCGGACCAGCGCCCCGTCCTTACCCTGCGCGGCGAACTCGGGCCAGTAGGCGGCTACCGGGGCGTCGAGATCCATCAGGCCGCGGTCAGCCAGGACCTGGGCCACGAGGGCTGTCGCCCCCTTCGTCACCGAGAACAGGAAGACGAGCGTGTCATGTGTCCACGGGCGCTCAGGCGTCGCCATCCCAGCCCAGACGTTGACCACGCACTCGCCCCCCACGTAGGCGCAGAACTCGGCCCCCACCTCGCCCCGGATGGCGAAGTTCTCCTCGAACGCGTCGACGACCGGCTCGAAGCCCGCGGTCACGTGCCCGCTGATGTCGATCACTGCGTGCGTTCCTTCACCGGGTTGAGACACTAGGGGGGTCCGCGAACGCCGCGCAAAGGGGTCCCGCGGCAGCTGCCAACCGCAAACGGCCGGCCGCCGGCGGATGACCGTTGCAGCATCCGTTTCGGGCTTCGCACTAGTACCCTGGGACCGCGTCCAGAGCGGAGGTGACGGCATCACCGACATGCGACCGATCGAACAGGTCGACTCCCAGGTGGCGGAGCTCATCCGCCGGGATGTGGCCCGCCAGAACACCCACATCCACCTCATCGCGTCCGAGAACTTCGCGTCGCCCGCCGTCATGGAGGCGTGCGGATCGATCTACACCAACAAGTACGCGGAGGGCTACCCGGGGCGGCGCTACTACGAGGGCTGTGAATGGGTGGACGGTCTCGAGAGCCTGGCCATCCAGCGCGCCAAGGCCCTGTTCGGCGCGGAGTACGTCAACGTGCAACCCCACTCCGGCGCCCAGGCCAACATGGGGGTCTACTTCGCCCATCTCGAGCCGGGCGACACGGTGCTCGGCCTCAGCCTGGCCGAGGGCGGCCACCTGACCCACGGCTCGCCCGTGAACTTCTCCGGTCGCCTCTACCGGTTCGTGGCCTACGGGGTCGATCGCCAGACCGAGCGGATCGACATGGACGAGGTGAGGGCCAAGGCGCTCGAACACCGCCCCAAGATCGTCCTTGCCGGCTACTCCGCCTATTCCCGCCACCTCGACTACGACGCCTTCCGGTCCATCGCCGACGAGATCGGGGCGCTGCTGATGGTGGACGCGGCCCACTTCATCGGCCTGGTGGCGGGGGGCGCGTCGCCCAACCCCGTGCCGATCGCCGACATGGTGACAGCCACCACCCACAAGGCGCTCCGGGGACCCCGGGGCGGCATGATCATGGCCAAGGAGCAGTACGGAGCCGGTCTCAACAAGGCGGTCTTCCCCGACATGCAAGGGGGGCCGATCATCAGCCAGATCGCGGGCAAGGCGGTCTGCTTCGGAGAGGCTTCGACGGACGCCTACCGGGCCTACGCCCACCAGATCGTGGCCAACGCCTCGGCCATGGCCGGAGCGTTCACCGAACGCGGGGTGCGGGTGGTCTCAGGCGGAACCGACAACCACCTGCTGCTGCTCGACATGCGATCCATCGACGAGGATCTGACCGGCAAGGAGGCCTCGACCCTGCTCGACTCGATCGGGATCACCCTGAACCGGAACGGCATCCCGTTCGACCCGAGGCCGCCCTTCATCACCAGCGGCCTGCGCATCGGCACGCCGGGCATCACCACCTGCGGGATGGAAGAAGCCGAGGCGGCCCGGATCGCCGCCTTGATCACCCGCGCCCTCCGGCACCGGGCGGACGAGGCGGTAGTCGGGGAGGTCCAGAGCGACGTGGCGGAGCTGGCCACGGCCTTCCCTCCCTATCCCCCCGACTTCCCCGGCCACGTCTAGCACTCAACATCGGAGTAACTGACTTCGCCCTCCGCCCCTGGCAGGGCGACTTCAACTGAGTAACCACCACAGGGCAGCCGGCCCAGGGCAGCATCGTGGAAGTGCCCTGGGTGGCAGCGCCCCTCCCCGGCATCCGGGTCGCGAATCACACCTCTTGAAGCCGGATGCGGATCACCGTACGTTCAACTGATGAGCGATACCAGCCACACTCGGCCATTACCGCGCGATATCCCAGAGGCCGTGAGACCGTCTTGAACAAAGGACCTGGATTCCTCGGATCCGGCCAAGAGCGACGCCGCTTCAGCTATCACGCATTGAGGCGAATGGGCGAGCAGGGAATCACCCGTGAGATGGTGGAGACCGTCCTGGCTCGTCCACGGCGGTGGTTCGAAGGAGACACCGCCCACGAGTATGAATCCACGGTGAAAGGCCGCCCACTACATGTCGTACTCTCCGCAGGCCCTCGACCGGGTATCGTCATTACCGTCTACTGGGTTGGCCGTTGAAGGGAGAGCCGGATGCAGGTTCGTTATGACTCGGAGGCTGACGCGATCTTCCTGCGGCTGCGCCCCGCTGACGGAGGCGAAGCCGGCGGGCGGCGACTCGACGACACCCGCATCGCCCATCTCGACCACTCCGGCCGCGTCTTCGCGTACGAGTTCCTGTTCGTGAGCCGAGGTGTCTCCCTTGAGGGGATCGGAAGCGACGACGTAGCGCTAATCCGTGAAACGCTCCGGCCCGTGAGCCGGCTGGCGGTCGCCTGACGGCAGGTCTTCGATCCGACCCATCCTGACCGGCCTGCCCGGTTGCCCTGGCTCGGAAAGTGGAGCTTTAGATTATCATGATATTCTAAAGTTCATGGTGATGAAACCTTCTAAAACGATTATTGTCGTTTGTTTGTCACCTGGTCCGAACCCCGTCCGAGCCGACCCGTAGGCTGTTCTCAGTCCATCGACGTCGGGACTGGAATCTGGCCATCCGCACCCGTCGAGCGGCTATTCGTAACCGGCGATCAGCCCCGGTTTATGCTCCTCTGCTGATTGTGAAGCTGATCACAAGCGGGCTACCATCCGGGCTGATGCCCGAGTCCGCCGGCCAGCACTCCTCCCACGCGGAAATCCCTCGACCCGCCCAGGGTTCCGCCCTCCGGACAGCACACACCGGGGTGACCGCCGCAGTCTCCGACGGATGGGTTGCAGGAGGCTCCTTCTTCGGTTCGATAATGGCCGGCACCCTGCTGGGCTGGCTTGCCGATCGATGGTTGGACACCGAACCTTGGCTCATCGTGGCCGGCATCGTCCTGGGATCCGTCAACGGGTTCTATCGCCTGTGGATGGTGGGCAGGGTCCCCACCGGGAAGCAGCCCGTTGCCGGCCGCTGAGACCCATACGTCGCACTCCGGGGGTCTGACCCGCCACGAGGTGGAGGACTATCTGGCCGGGCGCCCGCCCGTGGAGCTCAACCTGGTGCGATCCCTCCTGCGCCGCACCGTGGTGGTGGGTCCGGTCGCGGTGGTGCTGGCAGGTCTGCTCAGGGGCCTCGACGGCGCCGTGGCCGCGGCCATAGGGGTCGTCCTGGTGGTCGGCTACTACCTGCTGTCAGGGGCGCTGATGTCCTGGTTGGCTAGGGTGTCGCTCGGGGCCTATCATGCCGGTGCCCTCTTCGGGTTCGTAGCGCGACTCGGCCTGATAGTGGCAACGATGCTGGCTGTGGCAGCCCTATTCGATGTGGACCGTCCGGCGCTCGGGCTGACCGTGATCGCCACCTACATGGTGTTGCTCCTCTGGGAGGCGGGAGCGCGCGGGAGCCGGCGAGCCAGCAGATCCGGCAAGGTGTGGAAAGCCGGGACGGCGAGCGGAAGGAGTGATCGATCGCATGGGTGATGTGATGATTCTGGCGATCGACTGTGACCTCGAGGCCGAGGTCATATGCGCGCCCACCGACGTGAACAGCCTCTTCGAGTTCACCACGCCGCTGTTCTCGATAGGCGGGTTCCATTTCACCCGAACCGTCTTCCTGATCTTCGCCGCCATGGCCATCGTCCTGGGGCTCCTCTACTTCGGCCTGCGCCGCGGGCAGCTGGTCCCCTCCAAGTACGAGTTGGCGATAGAGAGCCTGGTGGGCTTCGTCCGGGACGACATCGCCAAGGGCGTGATCGGACCGGTGCACGGGATGCGCTACTTCCCCTACCTCCTGTCGGTCTTCTTCTTCCTGCTGGTGGGGAACCTCTTCAAGGTCACTCCGTTGGTGAACTTCCCGATCAGCTCGCGGATGGCCCTGTCCGGCTTCCTGGCCATCCTCACCTGGGTGATCTTCGTGTTCGTTGGCTTCGCCAAGAACGGCTTCAAGCACTACTTCTTCGATGCCCTCTGGCCCAAGTCGGTCCCCATCGCTATGCGCTGGCTGGTCGGGCTCATCGAGATCGTCTCGACCTTCGTGCTCCGACCCGTGACCCTGGCCGTGCGGCTGTTCGCCAACATGGTGGCCGGGCACCTCATGCTGACCCTGCTGCTCGTGTCGGGCCTGCTCTTCGTGGCCGGCGTGGGCGACATCGGCCTCAAGGCGGGTATCGGAGTCATCTGGTTCGCCTTCGGGCTGGCCATCTGGATCTTCGAATTTGTGGTGGCGGTGCTTCAGGCCTACATCTTCACCCTGCTCTCCGCGGTCTACATCCAGACCTCGCTGGAGCCGGCCCACTGACGGTTAGCGAGCCGGACACGGGCGCACGGGCCTAACGACAAAGTGACGAAATAGACAACCAGAAAGGGAGAACGAAGGATGGACGCAGTTCTTGCGCTAGGGCAGGGAGCGCTCACGCTGGCCCAAGCCGGCCTCACCGGCAACATCAGCGGGAGCCTCAACCTGGTCGGCTACGGCCTGGCGGCCATTGGTCCCGGCATCGGCATCGGCATCGTGGTCGGTAACGCCATCACCGCGATGGTCCGGCAGCCGGAGATGGAGGGAACGGTCCGCACGACCATGTTCTTGGGCATCGCCTTCACCGAGGCGCTGGCCCTGATCGGCTTCGTGTTGTTCTTCATCGGCTGATGGTGACCTCGAACAGGCGATATATGGCGGCGGCGCCCCTGGTGGTGGCTGCCGAGGAGTCGGGAAGCAGCGGGATCGACCTGCTGCGGCCCGAGATGTCGGAATTGATAGCGGGCGTCATCGCCTTCGCGATCATCTTCTTCTTCGTCTGGCGATGGGTCGTGCCCACGTTGAGCGCCACGCTTGCCCGCCGCCAGGAGGCCGAGCGGTCCCGTCTCGAGGCGGCCGAGAACACCAAGGAGGAAGCCGAACAGCTGGCCTCCCAGTACCGCGAACAGCTGGCCGGCGCCAAGGACGAAGGGACTCGAATCGTCGACGAGGCCCGCCAAGCGGCCGAGTCGGTGCGTACCGAGACGATCGCCCGGGCCCAGCAGGAGGCGGACGACATCGTGGCCAGGGCTCGCGACGAGGCGAACGCCGAGACCGCTCGCGCCCTCGCGGAGGCGCGCACCACGGTGGCCACCCTGTCGGTCGACCTGGCCGAGAAGGTGGTCGGGCGCAACCTCGACCGGGAGGCCCAGATGGGCTTGGTCGAGGACTATCTCGCGGAGTTGGAGTCGAGCAAGTAGTGGCCGACGCACGGATCCAGGGTTACGCCGCCGCCATCTTCGAGTTGGCCCGCGGCGAGGGCGTCCTGGAGCGGGTCGAGAACGAACTGTTCCTGGTGGCCCGGGCGCTGGAGGGTTCCGAGGACCTGAGGGAGGCCCTCAGCGACCCCCGCCTGCCCATGGAACGCAAGCAGGCGGTGATCGACGACCTCCTGGCGGCCCGCGCCCACCGCCTTACCGTCGCCTTCGTGAGCTTCGCGGTGGGGCTGGGTCGGGGCGAGGACCTGACGGCGATAGCCGACCAGTTCACGGCCCGCTCGGCCGAGGCGCGCGATCGGGCTGTCGCCGAGGTGCGGAGCGCGGTCCCGCTGGATGACGAGACCGTAGATCGCCTGGCCCGGGCCCTGGCCGAGCGGATCGGCAATCAAGTGGAGGTCCGGGTGGTGGTGGACGAGTCGGTCCTCGGTGGTCTGGTGGCCCGGGTGGGCGACACCGTGATCGACGGCTCCGTCCGCAAGCGTCTGGAACGCCTACGCGAGGCGGTGGCCGGATGACCGGACTTGCCCCCGAAACAAGGTCAACCGAGATTCAGGAGTGGAGTATTCGATGGCTCAACTGACCATTAGTCCCGATGACATAACCGCCGCGCTCCGGGAGCATGTGGAGAGCTGGTCGCCCAGCCTCGAGCAGGAGACAGTCGGTTACGTGACCTCGGTCGCCGACGGCGTGGCCCGGGTCTCCGGACTCCCCAATGCCGCCGCGTCGGAGCTGATGGAGTTCCCGGGAGGGCTGCTCGGCGTGACCCTCAACCTCGACGAGGAGGACCTCGGGGTGGTGTTGATGGGCGACGCCTCCCATATCGAGGAGGGCGACGCGGTCCGCCAGACCGGACGCGTCCTCTCGGTTCCCGTGGGCGACGGGCTGCTGGGACGGGTGGTCGGCCCGCTGGGCGAGCCCCTGGACGGCAAGGGGGACATCCCCTCGACCGAGCGCCGCCTGCTCGAGACGCAGGCGCCGTCCGTGGTGCAACGCCAGCCCGTAACCGAGCCGCTCCAGACCGGCATCAAGGCGATCGACTCGATGACCCCGATCGGTCGGGGACAGCGGCAGCTCATCATCGGCGACCGCCAGACCGGCAAGACCGCCATCGTGGTCGACACGATCATCAACCAGAAGCAGTTCCAGGGCACTCCCGACGAGGTCAAGTGCATCTACGTGGCGATAGGCCAGAAGGCATCGACGGTCGCCGAGGTGGTGGCCGCCCTCGAGGAGGCCGGTGCCATGGACTACACGGTGGTGGTGACGGCCGCGGCCTCGGAGCCGCCGGCCCTCCAGATGTACGCGCCGTATGCCGGCTCCGCCATCGGCCAGCACTGGATGTACAACGGGCAGCACGCCCTGGTCATCTTCGACGACCTGTCCAAGCAGGCGGTGGCCTACCGTGAGATCTCCCTCCTCCTGAGGCGCCCGCCCGGACGCGAAGCCTTCCCCGGCGACGTCTTCTACCTGCACAGCCGGTTGCTGGAACGCTGCGCCAAGCTGTCGGACGAGATGGGCGGGGGATCCCTCACCGGCCTGCCGCTGATCGAGACCAAGGCCAACGACGTGTCCGCCTACATCCCCACCAACGTGATCTCGATCACCGACGGCCAGATCTTCCTGGAGACCGACCTCTTCTTCGCGGGCATCCGTCCCGCCATGAACGCCGGCATCTCGGTGTCACGGGTGGGAGGCAACGCCCAGATCGGCGCCATGAAGAAGGTCGCCGGGACGCTCCGGCTCAACCTGGCCCAGTACCGCGAGCTGGAGGCCTTCGCCGAGTTCGGCTCCGAGCTGGACGCCGTGTCGCTGGCCCAGCTGGAGCGGGGCCGCCGGGTGGTGGAGGTCCTCAAGCAACCCCAGTTCGCCCCCGTTCCGGTGGAGGAGCAGGTGCTGGCCATCTACGCGGTGACCCAGGGCCTCTTCGACGACATCCCCGGCGAGGACATCTCGAGAGCCGAGCGGGAGCTGCGGGAGTTCGTGCGGGTCCGGCACGCCCACCTGCTCGACACCATCAAGCGCACCGGAAAGCTCCCCGATGCCGGCGCGCTGGAAGAAGCCATCTCGGCCTTCAAGGACTCGTTCGGGGGAGGGGAGTAGCGCCCCGGAATGGCCAGCGCCGAACTCCGAGCCATCCGCCGGCGGATTCGAAGCGTCGAGTCCACCAAGAAGATCACCCGGGCGATGGAGTTGATCGCCGCCTCGCGCATAGTCAAGGCCCGGGAGCGGGTCCGGGCCGCCCGCCCCTACGCGGAGAAGATGATCGAGGTCATCCGCAACGTGGCCCGCGCCTCGGGAGACGTGGCAGACCCCTTGCTGGAGCGCCGGGACCTGGTCACGATGGGTGTGCTGGTGGTGACCTCGGACCGGGGCCTGGCGGGTGCCTACAACTCCTCGGTGCTGAGGATGGCCGAGCGGCACATGGTCGAGTGGCGGGATCAGGGAGTGGCGGTCCGCCTGTACGCGGTGGGGAAGAAGGCGCAGACCTACTTCAGCTTCCGCGGCTACGAGATGGCCGAGAGCTTCCTGGCGGTGACGGACCAGCCCACCTACGCCGATGCCCGCAAGATCGCCCAGGCCCTGACGGACGACTACCGGTCGGGGACGGTGGACGCCGTGGACATCTTCTACACCGTCTTCCGCTCCGCCCTGTCGTACGTTCCCACCCAGGCCGAGCTGCTACCGGTCAGCCCTCCCGCCGATGAGGAAGGCGGGCCGGATGCCTCGGGGCCGGCGGTCTCCTACGAGTACGAGCCGGATCCGGGCGCCATCCTGGGGCGATTACTACCCCGCTACGTGGAGTCGGCCATATACGAGCAGCTGCTGGAGAGCTCGGCGTCGGAGCACGCCAGCCGCCAGCGGGCGATGAAGGCGGCCACGGACAATGCCGAGGAGCTCATCAAGGTCCTGACGAGAACGGCCAACCAGGCCCGGCAGGCCGAGATCACCACTGAAATAGCCGAGATCGTGGGCGGCGCGCAAGCGATGTCCGCGAGTTGAAACTGGAGAGAACATGGCAGAAGCTGTCAGCGTAGGGCGGATCACCAAGGTCGCCGGCCCGGTGGTCGACGTGGAGTTCCCGCGGGAAGGCCTCCCGGAGATCCTCCACTCCCTCGAGATCGAGTTCGACGTCGAGGGCGAGCACAAGACGGTGGTGGCCGAGGTGGCGCAGCACCTGGGTCGCAACCGGGTGAGAGCGGTGGCGATGGCGCCGACCGACGGCCTGGTAAGAGGGTGTCCGGTTCGCAACACCGGCGCGCCCATCTCGGTCCCGGTCGGGGATCAGACCCTCGGGCACATCTTCAACATGTGGGGCGACTCCCTGGACGCCCCCGACATCGAGTTCAGCGGAGAGCGCTGGCCGATCCACCGTCCCGCCCCGCCCTTCGAGGATGTCGAGCCCACCAAGGACGTGTTCGAGACCGGCATCAAGGTGCTCGACCTCATCTGCCCCTACCTCCGTGGCGGCAAGATCGGCCTGTTCGGCGGCGCCGGCGTGGGCAAGACGGTGCTCATCCAGGAGATGATCAACCGGGTGGCCACCCAGCACGACGGCGTGTCGGTGTTCGCCGGGGTGGGGGAGCGCACCAGGGAGGGGAACGACCTCTTCCTCGAGATGTCCGAGACCGGGGTGATCAACCAGGCCGCCCTCGTCTTCGGCCAGATGGACGAGCCCCCGGGAGTCCGCCTCCGGGTGGGCCTGTCGGCGCTGACCATGGCCGAATACTTCAGAGACGTCCAGCGCCAGGACGTGCTGCTGTTCATCGACAACATCTTCCGCTTCACCCAGGCCGGTTCGGAGGTCTCCACGCTGCTGGGCCGGATGCCCTCGGCGGTGGGATACCAGCCCACCCTGGCCGGCGAGATGGGCTTCCTCCAGGAGCGCATCACCTCGCTGAAGGGCAGGTCGATCACCTCGATGCAGGCGATCTACGTCCCGGCGGACGACATCACCGATCCGGCCCCGCACACCGCCTTTGCCCACCTGGACGCCACCACCGTGCTGAGCCGCCCGCTGACGGCACTGGGCATCTATCCGGCGGTGGATCCGTTGGACTCGACCAGCCGGGCGCTGGATCCCCAGATCGTGGGGACCGAGCATTACGACGTGGCGACCGACGTGCAGCGGGTGCTGCAGCGCTACAAGGACCTCCAGGACATCATCGCCATCCTCGGCGTTGACGAGCTGTCCGAGCAGGACAAGCTGATCGTGGCCCGGGCCCGCCGCATCCAGCGGTTCCTGTCCCAGCCCATGTTCGTGGCCGAGCAGTTCACCGGACAGCCCGGCGTCTACACGTCGCTCCAGGAGACCATCGACTCCTTCAAGATGTTGCTGAACGGCGAGCTGGACCATCTGCCGGAGCAGGCCTTCTACATGGTGGGAGGCGCCGAGGAGGCGATGCGCAAGGCCCGCGCCATCCAGCAGGAAGCCGCCTAGTGGTAGTCGCCTCGACCTCCATGAAGGTCGACGTGGTCTCCCCCGAGGCCGTGCTGTGGTCCGGCGAGGCCGAGTTCGTGGTGGCCAGGACGGTGGAAGGCGAGATCGGCATCCTCGCCAACCACGAGCCCGTGATGGCCGCCCTCGGCGCCGGGACGGTCAGCATCCAGGCCGGCGAGGACCGCATCAAGGCCACAGTGGGCGGAGGCTTCCTCCAGATCCTGAACAACGCCGTCACCCTGTTGGTCGACGAGGCCACCCTCGAAGACGACTAAACCCCACGGGTAGGCAAGTCCCCGTAGTGGCTGTCGACGGTCAGGGCCGGGCAGCGAGGACGCTTGGTGTTCGGCTTCGCGCGGCGACCCAGGTACGACTGTCGGAGCAGATCCATCCCACCACTTCCAGCAGTTGGGCGTGATCGCGAGCCAGGTCGCGCCGGTGGATCGGCTCGTGATGCGCGATCCGGTTCCGGAGAAAGTGGAGACGCTGCATACGATCTGCTACTTCAGCCCGTACGCGCCGTGTGTTAGGTGTCGATGGGTGTAGTGGGAACGCAGCAGTGAGGGCAGGCACCCATAGCGAAGTGTGATACGGCGGTTCGCATAGGTAGCGCCAGAACCCGAATCCGAGTTCGGCGATCACCTTGCCATGCACCTCAGGGTGTCTCCCTCCCTGGGTCGCTCGTTGGCGAGCCCTGTCTACGTCGACTCTGGCTCGAGACGCCAGCTGACCGGGGAATAGTTCTGTTCGCCGATACCAGGTCGTTTGCCATCCTTGATCCCTCCCGTGCCTTATCAGCGCATTGTCAATCGCATTGCGAAAGACGACCTCGAGACGGCCGAGGTCCTCGTGCAGGGCACCGCCCGCCAGGGTGTTCCAGTCGTAGAGGTCGATGGCATACCCAAGGCTGCCCCCGGTCGCGTTGAGGTAAGAGGCGAGCCGGTCGCGCGTCAGGCGGTTGGCGACCTTCTGGTAGTTGACCCTTGACATCTGTCCCACAGCGGGAGTACATTAGGCGTCGAAGACCCCGGAACCGTCCCTGCCTCGGCAAACGGCCGGGGTTACGCCTTTCTGAGCCGTCCATCGCCATCGAGGTGTCAGGATGGGGTAGGTTGACCGGTATGGAGAACAAGCAGGCAAGCGAGCCCGCACTCGAGGAGGCGCCGAAGCTCTACGCCATATTTGTGGCCGGTCCCAACCCAGACATGGATCCGGACCCGGCCGCGGCTATGGAGGAGATCCACCAGGCCAGCCTCAGTAACTCTGACAACTTCTACAACAATCCTCAGAAGCATCAGGAGGCGCTGGAGGGCCTCGGCCGACTGCTCGATGAGTGGCAGGAGGAGAACGGGGCGTTCACCGAAGAGGAGTTGGAGGCAGCCCGGATCAGCCTGTACGGGGAATGACCATCGTGCCCGAGGCCGGGGTGCTCATCGCCATCGACCGTATCCGCTGAGGGTCACGGCGGCGGGGTAATCGGATAAGGTCGGGAGTACGCATGACACAGTTCCCGCACATCAGCGACGAGCGGCGCATGGAGATGCTGGCGCCGCAACCCGGCAGGGTTCGGGTCTTGATCGATACCGATGCGGCCAACGAGGTCGATGACCAGTTCGCCATCACCTGGGGGCTTCTGTCGCCCGAGCGGTTGGACATCGAAGCCATCGTCGCCGCTCCGTTCTCGCGGGCTTACTTCAGGGAGCCTCTCCTGGAGGCGGCTCGGGCGGACGTCGACGACTCGACCGCCGGGGAGGTCGACGATATCGCTGCCTGGTTACACCGGCTGAGAGCATCCGGAATCGAGCCCGAGGAAGTCGAATTCGAGACGACGGCCGAGGGTATGGAGCTGTCGTTCGCCGAGATCGGCACCCTCATGGGGTGCCTCGGCATGTCATCCGACGGGGTGGCCTTCCGGGGCGCCGACCGGTTCATGGAGTCACCCGACGACATCGTGGACAGCGAAGGCGCCCGGCGGATCATCGAGGCCGCCATGGCGGACGACGACCGGCTGCTCCATGTCGTGGCGATCGGGGCGGTTACCAACATCGCCGCGGCGCTGCTGATGGAACCGGAGATCATCACCCGGATGGTGGTGTCTTGGACATCCGGCTACCCGACGTTCGTGAGGTTCAGCAACTCACCCTCGATGAACCTGGTGCAGGACCAGCACGCCTCCCGCCTGCTCTTCGACTCGGGTGTGCCGCTCCTGTACCTGCCGGGCTACTACATCGGAGAGCAACTCGTGATGTCGTTGCCGGAGTCGGAGCGGTGGGTCGACGGCCGTGGCGAGATCGGCAGCTACCTCCACTACCTGTACACGCACAACCGCCTCCGGGCGCAACGGCTCGTCGAGCCCTTCCCGGGCCAGTCCTGGGTGTGCTGGGACTTCATCAACTTCGCATGGCTGATCGATCCCACTTGGGTGCCGACCGCATTCGTGCCGACTCCCACCCTGGACGAGGATCTTAAGTGGCGCCACCTGCCCGGCCGGCCGCTGATGAGCGAGGCCACCGACGTCGACAGGGACGCGGTCTATCGCGACTTCTTCCGCAAACTAGATCGGCAGGACTAGGCCGTTGTGTGTATAGTACAGCACATGAGATTACACATAACCTTGGACGAAGAACTTGTGGCCGATCTCGACCGGCGGGCTGGTCCTAGACGTCGTAGTGCGTTCATCGCCGCTCTGATCCAGCGTGGGCTTGATGACGAGCGTCGATGGGACGAGATAGAAGCCTCCTTGGGGACCATCCCGGATACTGGTCATGAATGGGACGAAGATCCTGCTAACTGGGTTCGGTCCCAACGGCGGGGGGATCGTCGACGGTCCGGCTGAGATTGTCGCGACTGCTCATCGACTCCACAGTGCTGATTGATGCCCTCAGGGGGCGGTCTGCCGCTGGTCGTGTAAGGGGGCTCCGACGGCGCGGTGTGGAGCCGTGGGTGTCGGTCATCTCGATCGAGGAGATCTGGCGAGGTCTCCACCCGGAGGAGGAGTCGAGCGCGAAGCGCTTGGTCCAAGCCCTCCGTTTGGCCCCACTGCGTGCTCCCGAAGCTCAGCGTGCCGGCGCATGGCGGCGCGAGTTCGCCGAGATCGGTATCACTCTTCACCAGGCGGACTGCTTGATAGCTGCTTCGGCTGTCGGGATCGGGGCAACTCTTGCCACAGCGAACGTCTCTGATTTTCCGATGACGGAGCTTGAGGTACAGCACTGGCCGTCCGGATGAGGTTCTGGGAGTGGCTCGGCCGGTGGTTTTGTCGGTGTCGTGGTGGTAAGCGAAACTCTGTGTGTGAGAGCCCTAGGGTGGTGTGGGGTGCTGCATGAACGAACCTGACCCAACGTGGGTGGGCGGTCCGGGAATACTGTCCATCGGCCACTCGACACATTCCATTGACGTCTTCATGGGCCTACTCCGGCAAAACCGGATCGAGGTCGTCGCGGATGTCAGGAGCTTGCCCTACTCAAGGTTTAATCCGCAATACAACCGCGAGAGGCTAAGGCGTGAACTGCTTGCGGCGGGTATTCAGTACGACTTCCTAGGGAGTGAACTCGGTGGTAGGCCCGACGGCGAAGAGTTCTACGACTCCGATGGTCATGTTCTCTACGGACGCATGGCTGAAAGTGGCTCATTCCGTGCCGGTCTCGAGCGGCTTACTCAAAGAGCCGAGTTCTCACGGGTGGCCATGATGTGCAGTGAAGAGGATCCGGCTGATTGCCATCGCTACCTTCTCATCACCGGCGTCCTGGATCTCAAGGGCCTCCGCGTGGGCCACATCCGGTGCAAGGGACTCGAAGAAGACGGACAGATCGGATCAACCACGGAGCACAGTGATCAGGTCAGGAACTTCCGGATCTGGGAAGACGGGCGCTACGAGCAGCGGGATCTGTTTGGCCAGTTGGTAGTGAGCCCATGGAGGTCGTTCAAACCGGTTCCGCGGTTGGATCGATCGCCACAGCCGAGCATCGCTGAGACATCCTTGGACATCTATACGATCGGCTTCACGCGAAAGTCCGCGGAGGAATTCTTCACGAAGCTGCAGGACAACAGAATTGAGCGGCTCGTGGATGTCCGTGTTAACAACACATCACAGTTGGCTGGTTTTGCCAAGCGCGAGGATCTCCGCTACTTCCTAAGGGTGCTGGTCGGTGTCGACTATGTTCATGAACCCTTGTTGGCGCCTACGAAGGAACTACTCAAAGCCTACCGGGGCGGTGAGAAGGCCTGGGATGTATACGAGTCTGACTTTCTCGACCTTATGTCGGAACGTTCAGTCGAGAGTGAGATCCCTCGAGCGCTTTTCGCCGAGAGACGAGTGGCTCTTCTGTGCAGCGAGCCTACTGCTGAACGCTGCCATCGTCGCTTGGTAGTCGAGTACTTGGACAGAAAGTGGCGGAACATAAGGGCAGTTGATCTGTAGGTCCATCATGAAAATAGCGGTTAACCACCTCACGCGAATGAAGTTCCCGTATATCTGTGTTGCAGGACTCACTGGGAGCGGTTCACATATACGACCTGTCATTCCATCCGAGCAACTTCACAGGCGTCTCCTGGGGGAAGAAGGGGGACCGTTCTCGTTAGGGGAGGTGGTCGAACTCGGTTCTACGACCCCCCGCCCCGCTCGCCCCGCGCTTGAGGACGTAGAGTTCGAGCCGTACAAGGCAAGGTCGGTTCGGGTCCTGGACAGAGATGCATTTCGCAAGCTGCTCAAGGGTGCCGCGAAGTCCTCTCTCAGCAAGATCTTCGGCCCGGACCTGAGAAGGACCAGCAGAACAGCTGCCGCGGTGCCGGAAGGCAGGGGTGGTGCCTCTCTGGGTGTGCTCGGGCCGATACGGAAGGCTTGGATCAAGTCGCGCATCGAAATGCACCGGCCTGTGATCAGGTGCTCTTTCGCCGACTCGGACATCGGCTATGTATCGCTGAAGGTGACGGACCTCCGGTTGTGGAAAAACGATCACACCACACCGGAGGTCGCTGCTGTCCGTGCGATTGAGCCACAGCTCGAAGGTTGCTATCTAGCCGTTGGCCTCACGAGGGCGTGGTCGCCTGACCCTTCCGAACCAAGTGAGCATTGGTTGCAGGTGAACAACGTTTTTCCCATACACGATCCTCTTTGGTCGCGGGTAAGCCGGGCGAAGGGCCCGACGCGTTCCCCATAGCGGCCTGATCGCCCGATTCAGATCCCGACACCAGTGCCAGAACACCCGAATCTCGCCAGATCGCGCAGCCCCGCCCTATGTTGCCTGGCCGCGGGCGGATACGTGCGCGGCCACGCCGAAGTGGTCCGACAGCTTTCTCCCTTCGCGGAGGTTGCTGAGCGACGACATGGAGTCGACGGCTATATCGGCGCTCAGGGCGATGTGGTCGATGGAGGAGCGTCCATCGAAGGCGATATCCGAGGTCACGATCCGCATGCCCGGCGGAAAGGCTTCCCGCAGGGCGCTCCGGAGTTTGGCCGGCGCGCGGCTGCCTGGCCCGATTTTCTGGTTGAAGTCACCCATCACGATGACCCGCTTGTCCGAGATCCGTTCGAGCACCTGGGGGAGTCCGTCCAGGAAGCGACCATGGTCCTCCCAGGGTTTCTTTCGTCTGTCACCACGCCGCGCCTCGGTCCGTGACCCGAACCAGGGAATGCAGACCCCTACGACCGTGACGTCGCCAAGCGACGTGCGCGTGGAACCGGACACGAACCGTCCGGGTGGTAATCCGTCGTTCCCCGCGTAATCGACTTTCACCCAGGGCTCCCTTGACCAAAGCAGCACCTTCCGGCGATCCGTGATCCGATAGCCGTAGTCGGGCTGGGAGCAGATGCTGTGACCGCGTTGAGACAGCAGGTCGTGGTGGGTCTCGGTCAGACAGATCACCTCAGGAGCATGGCGATCGATGCGGTCCAGAAGGTGCGGGGCACGCGAGCGGGGCGTGGCCCACTGGACGTTCCACGTGACGATCGAGAGCGCCACTAACGGGCTCCGGGGGCGGCGAGTCCTTGCACTACTCGAATCGTAACGTCCGGTCCCCTGTCTGCGCGCGAGGTCCATCGGCCGTCCAGGTCGGTGTCTGGCTAGAAGCCGCGCGGCCATAGACTTTGCTTTAGGGCCCTATGGAGGGCGGTGCTTGGTCTGACCGCTGTAAGGAGGATCCGGTGGCACGGGTGCTGGTCTTAGGCGCCTCGGGGTATGTGGGGAGCCATCTGATCCCGCGGCTGGTGGAGCGGGGGCATGAGGTTCGGGCTGCCGGGCGCCGGCCGGAGGCTCTGGCGGACCGCGGGTGGGAGGGCGTGGAGACGGTTCGCGCGGACGCTCTCGATCCTAAGTCGCTGGAGCAGGCATTCGAGGGGATCGAGCTTGTCTACTACCTGATCCACTCGATGGCATCGGGGAAGGACTTTCCGGAACTGGACCGCCGGGCGGCGACCCATGTTCGGGATGCTGCCGCGACCGCCCGGGTGGGCCGCATCATCTACCTGGGCGGGTTGCAGCCGCGGGAGGCGGCCTCGGCACACCTCGACTCCCGGCGGGAGACCGGCGATTTGCTCCGATCGGGCTCGGTGCCGGTTATAGAGATCCGAGCCGGGATAGTGGTGGGGCCGGGCTCGGCAGCCTTCGAGGTCATCCGTGACCTCGTGTACCACCTGCCCGTGATGGTGACGCCCAGGTGGGTCGACTCCATGACCCAGCCGATCGCCCTGGCTGACCTGATCGAGTACCTGCTCCGGCTTCCGGAGACGGGAGGGTCCGGAAGCCCGATCCACGACGTCGGAGGCGCCGAGGCCTTGCGCTACCGGGATCTGCTCACCGGCTTCGCCAGGGTGATCGGCAAGCGGCTCCTGATCGTGCCGGTACCCGTCCTCACCCCTCGCCTCTCCTCCTACTGGCTGAACCTGGTCACCGCCGTGCCTACGAGCGTTGCCAGACCGCTCATAGACGGCCTCAGGCACGACCTGGTCGTCGATCCGAATGCCGACCTGGCCACCTCGATTCCTCTCCCTCTCCACACCTATGAAGAGGCGGTGCGGGCGGCCCTCGAGGCCGAGCAGGATGCCGAGATGCCGGCGCGCTGGACGGAAGGCTCCTTCGCTATGCGCGACTATCGCTCGGACGTCTCCTTCTACAGCCGCAGCGAGCGGGTCGAGCGCGTGTGCGAAGCCGATCCGGAGACCGTCTGGGAGGTCGTATCGTCCATCGGCGGGACCAACGGCTGGTATTACGCCAACCCGTTGTGGAACCTGCGGGGCATCCTGGATCGCTTGGTGGGGGGAGTCGGTAGGCGCCGGGGTCGTCGCCATCCGACCCGGTTGCGAGTGGGCGATGCGGTCGACTTCTGGCGGGTGGTGGCTATCGAGCCGGGTCGCCGCCTGACGCTCCTGGCGGAGATGCGCCTCCCCGGCACCGCAATCCTCGAGTTCGAGGTGCTGCCCGAAGCGGACGGGTCACGCATGGTCACCGCCGCGTACTTCCACCCGGCAGGTGCTCTGGGCCTCCTCTACTGGTACGCGTTGTGGCCCATCCACAAGCGCATATTTGCCGGCCTGGCAGATGCCGTAGTCGAGCGCTCGCTGGACCGGATGCCCGCCAAGGTACAGGTGGCGCCCCACGGCAGCTAGCCGGACTGCGGCCAGGAATAGGCCCGCCGGGATCCGGATCACGATCTTCTCGCTCAGATTGTCGATGAACGCGATTGTGTCGGTGGCGGGTGATAAGTTCGCCTCTGTGGAGGACCTGCACCGGACGCACGCTCTGAACCGATCTGGCAACTCACCGTGGCGTTGCTGATCCACGTCGGGTCGCATCCCGACGAGCTGGTGGGCGGGTTGTGCGAGATGCTGGCGTCACCCCCGGCGGATCCCTTCGCGCAGGAAGTGGTGGCCGTGCCGACCCGCGGTATCGAGCGCTGGCTCACCCAGCGGATCGCCTCTGAATTGGCCGATCGGACGTCCGGCGGCGGCGTGTGCGCCAACATTGGGTTCCCCTCCCCGCGTCGCCTCGTCCGGGACGTGCTGAGAGCGGTTCCCGAGCTGGCCTCGGCGCTGGATGCCTGGGAGGGACCCGCTCTCACCCGCACCGTGGTCTCGGTGGTGGACGATCATCTCGATGAGCCGTGGATGTGGCTACTGGCCCGCTTCATCGACGCCCCGAATGCAGTCGATGCGCTCGGCAACAGCCAGCGCCTCCGGGCGGCCCGCAAGATCGCCGGACTGTTCACCCGCTACGCCCGCCGCCGGCCCGAGATGGTACGGGCCTGGATGGAGGGGGAGGATGCCGGACCCGATGGAGGGGCCCTTCCCGAGGCGGATGTCTGGCAGGCGCGCCTGTGGCGGCTGGTCCGGGCACGGATAGGGACGCCCGGCCTGGCGGAGCTGATCCCTTCGGCCCTGGAGCCGATCCGGAGTGGTGTGCTGGATGTGGCTCTGCCGGAGCGGATCTTCGTGTACGGGCTCACCTCGGTGGACCCGATGGATGTCGAGGTGTTCGAGGCGCTGGCCGCTACTCGCGATGTACACCTGCACCTGTTGCATCCGTCCCCCGTCCTGTGGCAGGACACTGCGGTCCTTGCGGAACGGGACGTGGTCGGTGCCGAAACGGGAAGGGCGTCCGACCCCACGGCGCACCTGCCTCGGCATCCGCTGCTGCGCTCCTGGGCGCAGGAGAGCCGTGAACTCCAGTTGGTCCTGGCGAGCCGGGACCATGCGAGCGGGCCATCCGGAGGCGCAGCGGCCGCCGCGGCCGCCACCCTGCTCAGGCGGCTCCAGCAGGACATCCGCTCCAACGCCCTTCCCGCCAACTGCGCTGCCGCGGTCGGCGGCGCTGACGGAGACCGGTCGGTCCAGGTCCACGTCTGCTACGGCGCCCGCCGGCAGGTAGAGGTCCTTCGCGACGCCATCCTTCACGCTCTCGCGGCCGACGCCACGCTGGAACCGCGCGATGTCGTCATCATGACGCCGGACCTCGGCACCTTCGCCCCTCTCCTGGAAGCGGTGTTCCTCGGCCATGCCGGTGGCGGCGAACCCGATACCGGCGCGGATGCCCTGCCTGACCTGCGCCTCCGGATCGCCGACCGGGCGCCCGCCGCCACCAACCCGCTGGTCCGGTTCGCCGCAATCGTCCTCGACCTGGCCTGCGACCGCCTCGAAGCGGGCACGGTCCGCGAGCTGGTGGCGATGCCGGTGGTGCGGCGACTGTTCGGCTTCGACGAGGAGACGGCCGACGCGATCGCCGCGGTGATCGAGGACACCAACGTGCGGTGGGGCCTCGATGCCGACCACCGCGCCCGGTGGGACGCCGGCCGGGTGGGGGACCACACCTGGCGGCGCGGGCTCGACCGGGCTCTCTCCGGCGTCTTCTACGCGGACAGCAGCGTCCGCGTGGTCGGCGCGATCGCCCCCCTCGACGGGGCCGAGGGGCAGGAGGCTTTGCCGATCGGGCTATTGGCCCAGATCATGGACCGGATCGTCACGGTCCGGGAGCTTCTCGGCGAGCCTCGGCCTTACTCCGAGTGGGGCCCGGCCATCGCCGCGGCCGTACGCCTCCTGGCGGCACCCGCGTGGGACGACCAGTGGCAGTGGGGCCAGTTGGAGCGCCTGCTCGAGGAGAGCTTCCCGGGGGTGGAGGCCGGCGGTAACGATCCACTGCTCGATCCTGCGGAAGCCCGGTTGGTGGTGGACTACTGGTCGGAGGATGTGCCGAGCCCCCTGCATTTCAGGACCGGGGACATCACGGTCTGCACGCTGGTTCCGATGCGTTCGGTGCCCTACCGGGTGGTGTGCCTGCTCGGTATGGACGACCGGCGCTTCCCCAGAAGCAGCCGGGCCGACGGCGACGACCTGCTGGTTGACAACGAGATCATCGGTGACTCCGACCGCGGCGCCGAGGACCGCCAGCTCCTCCTGGATGCGGTCATGGCGGCCGGGGACCACCTGATCGTCACGTACTCGGGCCGTGACCCTCTGACCAACGCCGAGTATCCGCCGGCGGTCCCGATCGCCGAGTTGGCGGACGTGCTGTCCGGCATGGCGGGGGAGGCCGGTCTCGAGAGCCTCCGGACCCACCATCCTCTGCAAGCATTCAGCGAGACCAACTTCGTCTCGGGAAGTCTCGGTGTGTCCGGACCCTGGGGGTTCGACCCCATGCAGTTCCAGGGGTCGCTGGCCGTCCAGCATCGCACCGGTGGGGAGGCGCCCCATCTCCTGTTGCCCGCCCCCGAGGACGACGTCTTCTCGGAGATCCGGCTCGCGGACTTGGCCCGCTTTCTCGAGCATCCCGCCCGCGAGTTCATCCGCAGCAGGCTCGGCTTCCTGATCCCGCGCCAGGGAGAGATCCCGGACGACACCGTGCCCACCGAACTCGGCCCCTTGGAGGAGTGGCAGGTCACCGACCGCTTCCTCGCCGGACTGCTGTCGGGTCACCCGATCGAGTTGCTCGAAGCCCATCAGCGAGCCGGCGACACCGTGCCCCCCGGCGACCTCGGGCGGGCAGGTCTCGACCGGGCCCGGCAGCGGGCGTTCGAACTGTGGGAGGCCGCCACGGAAGTGGGGTACGACCCGGAGCGGCACGAGCAGTTCGCCGGAGCGGTACGGGTGGGCGGGCGCACGGTCGAGGGCGTGATAACGGCCGATCCAGGCGCCTCCCGGGCGGACATGGTCACCCCGTCGAGGCTCAAGGGTAAGCAACGCCTGAGAGCCTTCCTCCAGATGGTCTTCCTGTCCGCGCTGGACCCGCACCGCTCCTGGCAAGGGTTGCTGCTCGGTCGCCACCTGCGGGGCGACAAGCTCCGGAGCGTGAAGATCGGACCGATCCGCGGTGACGCGGCGCGCCGCCGGCACCGGGCGGAGCGTCTGCTGTCGGGCCTCGTCGACCTGTACGTCGAAGGGCTTACCGCCCCCATGCCGTTGCCCTGCGAAACGGCCTTCAACTGGCAGATGAAGGTGGGCGGAGATCTCGGAAGCGCCCGCAAACAGGCCGAGAAGGCGTGGGAGACGGACCGTTTCTCCCCGGAGGCCAAGGATCCGGCCAACGAGTTCCTGTTCCCGCACCTGGGGACCATGTCCGCCCTAGAGGGGAGTTCCTTCCCGGACCTCGCCCGGAGGCTGTGGGGGCCGATCCTCCCGCTGCTGGTGGAGAAGTCGCTATGACCGAGATCGGTCGTTACGACCCCTACGCGCCGATCGCCGGCGGCCGCACGGTGATCGAGGCGAGCGCCGGTACCGGCAAGACGTTCACGATCGCGGCCGTGGTCACCCGCCTGGTGGCCGAGGAAGGGCTTCCACTCGAGCGCATCCTCGTGGTCACCTTCACCAGGGCTGCCACCGCCGAGCTCAAAGACCGGGTCAGGCGCCGGATCGTCACCACCCTCAGTGCTCTCCGCGGTTCACATGTCGGGCCGGTCGACGACCACGTCAGCGCCCTGCTCGACGCCGACCCCGGCCGGCAGGGGAAATACTCGGAACGGCTCGAGGAGGCTCTGACCCACTTCGATCGCGCCCAGATCTTCACCATCCACGGTTTCGCGCTCCGGTTGCTGGAGAAGCTCGGATTCCGGTCACGGCTCTCCGGTGACATGGAGCCCCGCGAGATAGACGAACTGCTGCTGCGCCGGGCCGCCAGTGATCTGGTGGTGGGTCGTTTCGCCGTTCCCCGGGCGAGTGACAGATTCGATCAGGTCACCCAGGAGCACCTGGCCCAGATCGGCAAGGTCGTGGTAACCATCCCGGATGCCCGGATCACTCCGGCGCCGGCCTCCGCGGACGGACTGGCGAGAGTGCGGGCGGAGATGGCCCGGGATATGAAGTCGGTACTTTCCCGGCGGCTCTGGGCTGAAGGCATGGTCACCTTCGATGACACCCTGGTGGAGGCCCGCGACGCGCTGAACGAGGAGCGGGTCGGCGCCGGCGCCCGCGATCTGCTGAGGAGGCGCTACTCCATCGCCCTGGTCGACGAGGCCCAGGACACGGATCCCATCCAGTGGCAGATCCTCAGGGCGGTGTTCGACGAGTCCCGGCTGGTCGTGATCGGCGACCCGAAGCAGTCGATCTACGCCTTCCGTGGCGCCGACATCGAGTCCTACCTCTCGGCCGTCGAGGACCCCTCCGGGCACCGCACGCTGGCCACCAACTGGCGGAGCGACGGTCCGCTGATCGACGCGCTCGACGCGTTGCTGGCAGGAGCCACCTTCGGAGACGACCGTATCGGCTACCGGCGCGTGCAGCCATCCGAGCGGAACCGGACCGCCCGGATCCGGGGCGTCCGTGGAGCCCTGGAGATCCGCCGGTTCTCGGACGACTTCCCGTTGCCGCGCCAGCAATACAGACCGTTCTTCTACGTGAGGGAAGCTCGGGAGGCGGTTGCCTCGGACGTGGCCTCGGAGGTGGTCCGGCTCCTCGACCATGAGGTCTGGCTGGAAGGGAACGACGGTGAGGAGCGCCGACTCGAACCGGGGGACATCGCAGTGCTGTGCCGGACGGGGCGGCAGGTCGGGACGATCCGGGACGCCCTCGCGGCCGCGAGTGTACCGTCGGTGGTGGCCCGGACCGGGAGCGTGTTCGCCACCCCGGCGGCCGAGCATTGGCGCCGGTTCCTCCTTGCGATCGAACGGCCCAGCCGGGCGGACTACCTGCGCCTGGCGGCCACCACCCCGCTCGTCGGTAAGGACCTTCCCGAGGTGGCACGTCTGGAAGGGGACACGATCCTCGACCTGCAGCAACACTTCCTGCGGTGGCAGGGCCTGCTCCACGACCGCGGAGTGCCGGCGATGTTCGCCGACATCGACCGGACCACGGGTCTCACGGCCCGGATCCTCTCCCGCTTCGAGGGCGAGAGGGAGCTGACCGACCTCAACCACATCGCCGAGGAGATGCATGCTGCCTGGCGGAGGGGTCGGATCGGCTCGTTAGTGGTGTGGATCGAGGTTGCAATGGACGAAGCGGCCCGCAACGCCGAGGCGAACGTAGAGGACGTGGAGTCCCGCCAGCGACGATTGGACACCGACGCGGCGGCGGTGCAGGTCCTGACGGTGCATGCCGCCAAGGGTCTGGAGTACCCCGTGGTGATGGCGCCGTACCTGTGGGACATCCCCCGGATCAAGCCCATGATTCCCGTCTTCCACGACCCCGAGCCTGCTCCGGAGGGACAACCCCGGCGGCGTGTCATCGACGTCGGCGGTCCCACCTCTCCCGGCTTCGAGTCCCACCGGGAGGCGGCTATGGACGAGGACGCCGCCGAGGAGGGCCGCTTGCTGTACGTGGCGCTGACGAGGGCCAGGCACCGCTTGGTGGTGTGGTGGATCGAGAACACCCAGTACTCGGCCAAGACGAAGCTGCACCGGCTCTTGAGTCGCGGGGATGACGCGGATCGCGGGATAGAGCGGCTTATCGAGGCCTCCTGGGGGACCATCAGCCAGACCATCCTGAGCAGGCCCCAGCCGACCGTGCCGTACACGGGGGAGCAGCGGACTCCCGGCCGGCTCGACCGGGCCAGCCTCGATCGTTCCCTCGACTACTTCTGGCGGCGGGTCTCCTTCACGTCCTTGTCGCCGGACCGTCCCCTGGGCGGGGAGGCGGACACGATGGAAGAGCCCGACCGGGTGGATGAGCCGGCGGACGCCGGCGAGCCGGGCGGCGCCGGCGGCGGGCTGTTGATGGACGATCTCCCTCGGGGGCCCCGGTTCGGGTCGCTGGTGCACCGGATCTTCCAGAACGTGCCCTTCGACTCTCCCGATCTCTCCGCGGCGATCGGCTCCGAACTGGCCCACCTCACCCGACACGCTTCCTGGGACTTCGAGACGGATGCCTTCGTCGGAGGGATGACTGCGGCGATGCGAACACCCCTGGGACCCGGAGACGACGCCCTGTCCCTGCGCGACCTGGATCCGGGGCGGACCCTCAAGGAGGTGAGTTTCGAGCTGCCGCTCCGTACTTCCGCGTCGACCACCTCCCTGCGTGACATCGCGGCGGTCGTGCTCGAACGCCTGGACGAAGACGATCCCCACCGCGGCTACTTCCCGCGACTTCGGGACCTGGAGCCTCATCGGTTCCGCGGCTTCCTGACCGGCGAGATCGACCTCGTCACCGTGCTTCCAGGCCGCCGTGGCGCCCGCTACGTGGTGATGGATTTCAAGTCCAACACGCTTCCGGCCGCAGGGGAGTTGCCCGCCTCGACCGACTACGGGCCCGGCCCGCTCGTTGCCTCCATGCACCACGGCAACTACGTGCTCCAGGCCTTGCTGTACCAGGTGGCTCTCCACCGGTACCTCGAGTGGCGCCTTCCCGGCTACCGTCCGTCCGTCCACCTCGGCGGTTCCATGTACCTGTTCGTGAGGGGCATGATCGGTCCCGACACCCCGGTCATGGACGGGGAGCGCTGCGGGGTGGCGCGCTGGTCCCCGCCCTCGCAGGCAGTGGTGGCTGTGAGCGATCTCTTCGCAGGGCGTCGATGATGGTGGCCTCCGGACGGCTCGAAGCGGCCATCGCCGGACCGCAGGCCGTGGCCGGCGCGTCCGGCTTGCTGGCGGCCTTCAACGAAGGGGGTGCGCTCTCGCCGCTGGAAGTCCACGCAGCGATGGTGATCAGCCGCCTGTGGGACGAGTCCGACCAGGCGGTGATGCTGGCCGCCGCCCTGGCCGTACGGGGAACCCGCTTCGGGCACGTATGCATCCGTCTCGATACGCAGCGTGACGCGATGGTGATCGAGGGCCGGCCTCCGGAGGTGGTGGAGGCGCTTCCCTGGCCGGATCCGGAGGACTGGGTGGCGGCGGTGTCGCGTAGCGCGATGGTCGGCGACGGCAGGGGAGAGGAGCCTCTCGTGCTGGACGGCGATCGCCTCTACCTCGAGCGTTACTTCCGGCACGAGGAGCGGGTGGTCAACCTGATCCGAACCCGCACGGCCGTGCCCCGGGCCATCCTCTCCCCGGAGTCCCGGACGGTCCTGGACGGGTTGCTTCCACCCGTCTCCGACAACAAGCCGAACCTCCAGCATGCCGCCGCCGTCAACGCTCTGACCGGGAAGCTGACCGTGGTCGCCGGCGGTCCCGGCACCGGCAAGACGTACACGGTGGCGAGGATGCTGGCCGCCCTGGCCCAGACCTCCACGGACTTCCCGCGGGTGGCGCTGTGCGCTCCCACCGGGAAGGCGGCTGCCCGGCTGGGGGAAGTCATCGACGAGCTCGCGGCCGAGGCGGAGCATCCGATAGTCCGGGAGAGGCTGGAGACGCTCCAGACGGGCACCATCCACCGGCTCCTCGGGTGGGCGTGGGGCCGGGGCCGGTTCGCCCACCACGAGCGGAACCGGCTTCCCCACGACCTCATCGTCGTCGACGAGATGTCGATGGTCTCGCTGCCGCTGGCCGCCAAGCTGATCGCCGCGGTGCGGGCGGACGCCACTCTCGTGCTGGTCGGGGATCCGTACCAGCTGGAGTCCATCGAGGCCGGAACGGTCCTCGCCGACATAGTGGGTCCCGCCGCCCGGTCGCCCCATCGGGGACAGGGGAGTCCCGTTCCGGGCGGACCCGAGATCGCCGGCTGCGTGGTGGTGCTGGAGCGGGTGCACCGCTTCGAGGAGCAAGGCCCGATCGCCGACTTCGCCGACGCGGTCCGGGACGCTGATCCGGACCGGGCGATGGAGTTGCTCGACCGGGGAGTCGACGGCCTTCACTGGGTGAGGGACCGGGCCGAGGCCGGCTTCCGGAGGGTCCGAGACCGGGTCACCGAGCACCGCGCCGGGTTGGTGCGGGCGGCATCCCTGCCGGGCGGCGAGGAGGAGGCGCTGGCCCGCCTGGGCGGGATGGCGGTGCTGTGCGCCAATCGCGAAGGTCCGGGCAGCGTCGAGCAGTGGAGGCGCGAC
The DNA here is from genome assembly GCA_028821235.1 of bacterium. Classification (NCBI taxonomy): domain Bacteria; species bacterium. Next base: position 130,006 of record JAPPGV010000081.1, on the reverse strand, counting down.
ATCGAGGGCGCACTCGACGAGAGGTTCCCCGGCCTCCGGTACCGGGGCGAGTGGTACCCCGGACGGCCGCTGATGATCACCAAGAACGACTACAACCTGGGCCTCTACAACGGGGACATCGGGGTGGTGGTCCGGGCCGGCGAGGGCATGCGCGTCATGTTCGACCGGGGCGGCGTCCGCTCCTTCCCGCCCGGCTACCTGGGGGAGCACACGACCGTGCATGCCCTGACCATCCACAAGAGCCAGGGCTCCCAGTTCGAAGAGGTGGTCGTCTCGCTCCCGGTTGAGTCGTCGCGGCTGCTGACCCGCGAGCTTCTCTACACCGCCGTGACCCGGGCGTCCAAGAGCGTGACGGTCGTCGGTCCCGAATCCGCTATCCGCCTTGGCATCGAACGCTCGGTCCAGCGCGCCTCCGGCCTGAGGGCCAGGCTATGGGGATGAAAGCTCCTTGGCGTCCCTTGTCTGTAGCGCTTCTAGTCGTGGTCATACTCGGTTATACTCGACAGGATGAAGATAGCGGTCTCCATTCCGGACACGGTGTACGAAGCGGCGGAACGTCTGGCGGCACGACGCCGGTGTTCACGGTCGAGTCTGTACGCCGAGGCATTAGAACGTCTGCTGGCTCAGGAGGACTCCGAGGAGGTGACGGCCCGTCTCAACGCCGTGTACTCCGAGGAGCCCTCGAAGGTATCCGACGAGCTGCTTGAGGCACAGGGGCGAGCTTTGAACGAGCGCTGGTGATCCGCCGCGGCGACATACGCTGGGCAAGTCTCCGCGACCCTGTAGGTTCCGAACCGGGTTACCGGCGACCCGTTTTGATCATGTCGAGCGACCGCTTCAACAGGAGTGGGATCGCGACAGTGGTTGCGGTCGCTATCACCTCGAACGTACGCCTCGACGAAGCGCCCGGCAATGTTCTCCTAGCGGGGGCGACATCCGGCCTGGGCAGGGACTCTGTGGTGAACGTGTCGCAGCTCGTCACACTCAACAAGGCCGATCTCTCCGAATCAGTCGAACGACTGGATACGGCGACGATGCGCATGGTTGAGGAGGGCTTAGCGCTGGTCTTGGACCTGCCAAGCGCGCGCTGAACGCGATGGCGGATACCTCGGCGCGGCCGGTAGCGATCGGGGTCGATGCGGGGGAGAATCCCCGGCGGCGGCTCCACGACCTCGACGCTCTGCGGGGGTTCGCCATGCTGCTGGGCATCGGCCTGCACGCCTCGCTAGCGTTCTTCCCGGCGCCCTGGTGGGTTCAGGGCCGCACCTCGAGCCTCGACGGCCTGTTCGACGAGTTCCTGTGGGCGGTCCACGGTTTCCGCATGCCGGTGTTCTTCCTGATGAGCGGCTTCTTCACCGCCCTGCTGTGGCGGCGCCGCAGCCTCGGCGCCCTGCTGAACCACCGGCTGCGCCGGGTGGCGCTCCCGCTCCTGATCGGCATGTTCACGATCGTCCCGCTGACCAGTCTCGTCGGCGACTGGGCGGCCGGGTCCGCGCCGGCAGCCCCGGTCGCGGACGATGACATCTGGGGGAAGGTGTTCGCCGGTGACGTCGCCGGGGTGGAGCAGCTTCTGGACGGGGGCTTCGACCCCGACCTCCGGAGCGAGCCGGGCGGATGGGCCCTCCTCCACGCGGCCGCCCTGACCGGTGACGTGGAGATGTTGGAACTGCTGCTCTCGCGCGGGGCCGAGCCGGCGGCGGTGGCCACCGCCTCGGAGGGCGAGACGCCCCTCGGGGTGGCCTTCCACTTCGGCCACGAGGCGGCGGCCGACCTGCTGGTGGTCTACCGAGGAGGCGACCCGCTCCCTGAAAGGATGGAGTGGTCGGAGGTACCGGGTTGGGGAGCAGGCGCCGTAGAGACGGAGGAGGACGATGGTTCGTCCGGCCGGCTCGATCTGTCCACGATCCAGCGTTTCTTCCATCTCTGGTTCCTATGGTTCCTCCTCTGGCTGGTGGCCGGCTTCGCCATCGTGGCGTGGGCGGTGGACCGCCGGGTTCCCCATGGCTCCGGGCAGGCGACCTGGCCGCGGTGGGTCATGTGGTCGATGATTCCCCTCACGATCGTGCCGCAGTTGTACATGGGCGGGGGCGGCGTCTATCCGGTGTTCGGGCCCGACACCTCTGATGGCCTCATTCCGCTTCCCCACGTTCTCGCCTACTACGCCACCTTCTTCGCATTCGGGGCCCTGATGTACCGGCGCCGGGGGCGCAGCGGCGAGCTGCTGGTCGACACGGTGGGGAGACCGTGGTGGGCCTTCCTGCCGGTCTCGTTCCTGGTCGTGCTTCCGGCCGGGCTGGTCTTCACCTTCGACGAAGCGGCCTTCTCATGGCCGGCGGCGTCCGTATTGCAGGTGGCCTACGCCTGGGGGATGTGCTTCGGGCTGATGGGGCTGTTCCGGGTGCTGCTGGCGGAAGAACGTCCTGGGGTCCGCTTTCTCTCCGACTCGTCGTACTGGCTATACCTCGCCCACCTTCCGTTGGTGGTGGTTGCACAAGCAGTCGTAAGGGACTGGAACCTACCGGCGGAGGTCAAGTTCTTGATGATCTCGGTGGCCGTGACGGTTCTGCTCCTCTTGACCTATCGGTTCTTCATCCGCTACACCCCGATCGGGACGATGCTGAACGGGCGCAAACTTCGACCGACCTCTTGAATCATGCCGGGCTTCGTGGTCTTGGCCTCTGTGGAAGAACCACCTCACACTGCAGTCCAGGGGATCGGCCGATCCTGCGGTCGAGGGTTACAAGTGGGAAGTCAAGCGCTTCGGCCAGCGCCACGTACCAGGCGTCGTAGCAGGTCAGGTTGGCGCGTAACGCCCATACACGGTCGGCAAACGGCGCGAATGGGTACAAGTCCAGGTCAAGTCTGAGCAGGTCGCGATGAGAAGCCGTGGCTTCAAGACTTGAGAGCCTTACGGATAGTTCCATCCGCCGAAGGACGTTGGTGACCTCTGCCAGGGCCAGTTCCGGTGCGGCTAGCGGACCCTCCGAGATCACCTCCTCTGCCCAGAGGCCGTCGTTAGTGGTATCCACCAGCGCCGCCACGAGCACCGATGAGTCGACAACTGCCTTCACTTCCGGTCCGCGTCTCGCTCTTGAATGATCAGCGAACTTGGAATGCTGGTGCCTGCGGCCGCCTTACGCCGCCGTATTTCGGAGACCAAGGTGGCTAGGGATGGTCGGGAGGCAATGCGCTCCAACTCGCATCGCAGGTATTCCTGCATCGACTGGCGGTTGAGGGCAGCTCTCGCGGCTAGCTCGTCGCGGACTGACTCCGGGACACCCCTTACGGTTATCTGAACCGGCATGCTTGCATAATGACACAACAGACATCAAACTGCAAGCAGGTCACACGGGCATCACGTTCTCGTAGAGATCGAGCCCGGCGGGAACCACGCCGTCCAGCGAGGCGATGTCCGCCGGGCCGAGGGCATGCAACGCTCGTGTGAGGCTGTCGCGTGTTGCGGTCTCCAATTTCGAACTCAAGCTGAAGGGTGGCGCCGGCCAGTCGACGGTGCGGTCGATCACGCGGAATCCCGCCACTTCCTCCGGCCTCTCGGCCAGCGCGTGCTCCCACACGGTCACGTCGACCGAGGCGACATCACAGGTCCCGTCGGCCAGCGCTGCGAGCGAGGCCCGGTGCGAACCGGCCACGACTTGGTCGGCGAACCACCTACCAGGGAAGGATCGCTCGACATGGGCCTTGAGCCCGAGAAAGCCGGACCAGGACTCGAGTTCGTTCACGGCCAGCCTGGTCTCCAGCGCGGCGCCCAATGATTGCGGTCCGGACCCATGGGTGACGATTACCGCGTGGTAGACCGGTCCTCCGTGACCGGCGAAGACCGGCGCGCCCACAACGGCATGGGACATCCGTCCGGCCGAGATGAGCGATACGGTCGGGTAACCGCACATCCAGACCAGGTCGAGCGTGGGCGCGTGGCGGAGCGCCTCGATGGTCGTCCTCCCCGCCGTCTGGTCGATCACCACCTCGATGCCGGTCATCTCCGACAGGTGTCCGACCAGATCGCCCATGATGGGCTGCGTGTTGTCGCCCAGATAGGTTGCGGCTCTCAGCGGCCCAGCTGCCGGGGTGCTCAACGCCTTCTCCTGATTGGTAGTTCCTAGTTGCTAGTTGATGCTAGTAACTAACAACTACAGACTAGCAACTAGAAACTAATCAGACCCAAGGACTGTTCGAGTTCCGGTTGCCGAAGGTGCCGCCGGTGCGGTACCGGTCCAGGGTGAACGGCTTCAACTCCTCGGGCTTCTCTCCGTACACGAGCATCTGAGCGGTGAGCTTGCCCACACCGATCATCTTGAAACCATGGTTGGAGTCGGCGATCACCCAGGCGTTGTCCGTGAGGTGGTCGAATACCGGCACGTTGTCGGGTGTGAACGCACCGATCCCACCGTTGCGGCGGTCCTTGAAGTACGGCCGCAGGTTCTCGAGGCGCTTGAACAGCATGCCCAGGGCGGAGCAGTAGTAGTCGGCGAACCACGATTCCGCCTGGTAGAGGTCATTGAGATGGCCGTAGGGCTCGACCTCCGCTCGGGGGCCGATCTTGATCGGGATCGTGCCGCCCTGGAGGCCGGGAGCGCCCACCCGCTCGGCGGCGTAGCGCGTGTAAACGTAGGTGTGGTCCTTGATCATCGTTCCGTCCTCGCCGTAGATCGGCGTGTCCAGCAGTTCCACGTGGAGAACCGGGGAGTCCCGGTGCTGGGCGGTGCGGAAGTCCACGCCCTCGGGGAGGAGGACCTCGCCTTCCAGGAGGCGCCAGTAGGTCCACATGTCCATCTGCTTCTCGATGTGCCCGTCGGGATACAGGACGTCGAGGTGGGAGGGGCCGCCCAGCCAGTCCCACTGCTGCGGCGTCCACGCGCCGGCGCCCACCACGACCTGCTCGCACGATATGGGTCCCTGGTCGGTCTCCACCGCGGTGACCGATCCCGAGGCATCCCGCTCGTAGCCGGTGACCGTGGTTCCGTACACGCGCTGCACGCCCCACTGCCGGCACTTCTGGTCGAGGCCCCAGACGGCGATATGGGTGCCGGCGTATCCGGACCGGCGCTCGTGGAGCACCACGTCGCAGTTCTCGGTCTTGAAGTCGGGCCACAGCCCGGTCAGGAACGCATGCGCGTCCGATCCGAAGTAGAGGTCCGACGGGTACCCGCTCGCGGCCTGCGACGCGTGGAGCTCGATGTAGTCCTCCTCCTGGTTCGCCTCCCCGACCGACACGTAGCCGACCTGCTGGAAGCCGAAGTTCACGGGATCGGACTCCCACACCTCCACGCTGGCGCGCAGGATGGGGTGGAGCGCGTTGGTCATGTAGAGGTTGCGGACGCACCCGCAGGCCAGGCCGGTGGCCCCGGCGCCGGGTCCCTGCTTGTCGATCAGCACGACATCGCTTCCCTTGCCCTTCCCCGATCGCTCGAGGTACATGGCCAAGTGGTAGGCGCTCGACAGCCCGTGGACACCGGCGCCGACCACCACGAACCGGGCGCTCCGCGGCAGGGGGGCCGAATCGAAGACGGGTATCGCCGCCGGGTTGGCCGACTGGCCGTTGACATCGGGCGGGAGCGGGCGGTTGGCGAACGGGTACCACTGGTTGTGTCCGGTGGGGTTGGGAACGTTCATGGGTTGACCTTTCTCTTACGGGTTCTCGTTGTCGTCTTCCGGGTTCGCGTAGCCGGCGCCGATCGTCCGCCATATCAGCGGAACCCCGGGCCGGTAGGCGAGGTGGTGACGGTTCGGGGCGTCGATGATGGTTAGGTGGGCAGGCCCGCCGGGCGCCAACCTGCCCACGTCCTCGCGCCGGAGAGCGGCCGCCCCGCCGGTCGTGGCGGCGGCGATCGCCTCGTCGATGGTCATGTTCATGTCGCGCACCGCCAGCGCGATGCAGAACGAGATAGAGCTCGTGTAGCTCGACCCGGGGTTGCAATTCGATGCGATGGCCACGGTGACGCCGGCGTCGATGGCCCGCCGGGCGTCGGGATACGGTTGGCGGGTGGAGAAGTCCGCCGCCGGGAGGAAGGTGGCCACGGTATCGCCGGCTGCCAGGGCCTCTATGTCTTCGTCGGAGAGGTAGGTGCAATGGTCCACCGACGCGCAGCCCATCTCCACGCCGAGGCGGACTCCGGGACCGTAATCAAGCTGGTTGGCGTGGAGGCGTAGGCCGAGGCCGGCGGCGCGGCCCGCCTCGAGGACCGCCCTCGACTGGTCGGCGTCGAATGCCCCGCGCTCGCAGAAGGCGTCGATCCAGCGTACGTGGGGCAGGACGGCCTCGAGCATCGGTCCGCACACCAGGTCGACATACTCATCGGTCCTGCCCAGGTACTCGGTGGGCACCACGTGGGCGCCCATGAAGGTGCTCTCCGGGGTGACCTCGGCGGCGAGCGAGGTGGTGGCAGCCTCGGATTCGACCGACAACCCGTACCCGGACTTGATCTCCACCGTGGTGGTGCCGGCCCGGTGGACCTCCTCGAGCCGCCGGGCCAGGCCCGCCCGCAGGGCTTCCCGACCCGCGGTCCGGGTGGCCTCGGTCGTCACCCGGATCCCTCCGCCGTCATAGTGCTCCCCGGCCATCCGCCGCGTGAACTCCTCCGCCCGGTCGCCGGCGAACACCAGATGGGTGTGCGAGTCGACGAACCCGGGCATCACGCACCTGCCTCCGGCGTCCAGGCGCTCGTCCGCCACCGCGCCGGCCGCACCTACCGAGACCACGGTGTCCCCGTCGATCACCACCGAAGTGTTCTCCACGATCCCGAGCGGTCCCGCCCCGAGCGCGGGGACGTTGGTGACCAGCTCGCCGATGTTGTCGATCACCAGCGTCATGCCGCCAACACCTTGGCGATGGCGGAGTCGAGCTCGCCCGCCGCATCGACCGACACGTGGGCGCCGCCTACCACCACCGGCCGGCCACCGACCACGAGGTTGTGAACGTCAGCGCTGGAGCCGGCGAAGATCACCGCGTCGAGAACGTCGGGGTTGTCGATGCCTGCCAGGCGGACCGAGTCCAGCCCGATGCTGGTGAAGTCGGCCAGATAACCCGGCTTGATAACGCCTCCGTCCTTCCAACCGAGCGACCGGTACCCGTTGACGGTGGCGATGGCGGCGAGGGTCTCGATGGGGTGGATTCCCCGCCGGTTCGTCAGGATCCTCGCGCCCAGCTCCACCGAGCGTGTCTCCTCGAGGATGTCGATGACCGCGTGGGAGTCCGATCCCGCGCAGAGGACCGCCCCCGCCCGGGCCAGGTCCTGGCTGGGCCCGATCCCGTCGGCCAGGTCGCGCTCGGTGGTGGGGCAGATGCAGCAGTGGGCTCCGGCGGCGCCGATCAGACCGATGTCGTCGCCGGAGAGATGCGTGGCGTGGACGAGGGTGGTGCCCGAGCCCAGCGCACCCACGCCGGACAGCACGGTCGTCGGGCTTCGACCGTGGACCTCGCGGCAGGCTTCGTTCTCGGCCGGCTGCTCGGAGACGTGAACGTGAAGGGGCAGAGCCCTGTCCCTGGCCCAGCGAGCCACCATTCCGATCGACGGCGGGTCGACGGCGCGGACCGAGTGGACCGCCGCCCCGACCCTGGTGCCCGGGCCCGGAACTGTCGCCCGGAGGCTGTCGACCCTACGTGTCCAGGCATGGACCGATCTGTCGCTGAACCGGGCCTGTTCGGGCCGCAATGGGGCGTACCCGGATCCCGACCAGGGAGCGAACCCTCCGTGCAGGTACAGCGTGTCGAGCAGGGTCAGGCGGACACCTGCATCCCGCGCCGCGGCCACCAGGCTCGCCCCGAAGGCGTTCGGGTCGTCATAAGGGTCCCCTCCGGGCCGGTGGTGGACGTAGTGGAACTCGCCCACCACGCCTATTCCGGCCAGCGCCATCTCGGCGAAGGTCGCCCGGGCGAGCAGGTAGTAGTTCTGCGGATCGAGGTTGGCGGCCACCCCGTACATCAGGTCGCGCCACGTCCAGAAGGTTCCTTCACCGCCATGGGTCCGGCCCCGCAATGCCCGATGGAAGGCGTGGCTGTGGGCGTTGGCCAGCGCGGGGAGGGTCAGGCCGGACAGCTCGACGGCGTCGCGGGGAGGCGAGGCGTGGCCGGGGGAGACCCCGGCGATGCGGTCGCCGTCCACTTCGATCAGCACGCCGGGGACGGCCGTCGGGCCGCCCAGCCAGGCCAGCTCGCACCAGTAGCGGCTGCTCACGAGCCAACCTCCGCCACGAAGCGGGTGATGCGCTCCACGAAGGGCTCACGGTGATGCCGGTCGAACTCCTCCCAGGTGCTGAGGGTCTTGGGGTCGATCCGGTCGACCACCAGGACGCCGTTGAGGTGATCGCACTCGTGCTGCCAGGTCCCGGCGGTGAGGCCGCGCAGGACTCGTTCATGATCGGTCCCGTGGCGGTCTGTGTAGCGGACGCCGAGGTTCACGTGGCGTTCCAAGTCGCCCCGCAGCGGGACCGACAGGCATCCCTCGTTGATGATCACCGTCCTGTCGTCGAGAACGTCGTACTCCGGGTTGATCGCCACGGTGAGGGGGATGGGCGGCTTGTAGGGATAGCGCGGGTTGTCGTCGACCTCCATCACCATGACCCGGACGGGCTCGCCTATCTGGGTGGCGGCGATCCCCGATCCGTTGGCGTGCCGCATGGTGTCGATGAGGTCGTCGATGAGGTCCTGGATCGCCGGGAGCGAGATGTCGCGGCGGGACACTTCTCCGGCCCGTACCCGCAGCCCAGGATCGCCTATGGAGAGGATCGGCCTCACCGTCATCGCCGGCCCGGCCAGGACTCCGCGGATGTGATACCTCCCGGGAGTGTCCGGACCGCGTGCCACATCGGGTCCGAGTCGTAATCCCAGTACTTACTGATGTCCACGGTCACCCGGCCGTCGCCGATCGGGCCCCCGCGCAGCCGCCCGTTGTGGATGCGGACGTTGTGGTACACGACGGGGGACAGCACCTCGGCCGCTTCTACGTGAACCGCGCTGTGGCGCCAGGCCTCACGGTCCCCGACCTCCTGGTGGACCACCAGGTTCGCCCATTGCTTCGGGGTTCTCTCTGTCGAGCTGTAGCTGAGGATTCCCGGGTACTGCCGGAATTCGGAGATCACGTCGATGTCGAACTCGTCGATCGCCTGGGCCTCCGGGGTCGACCTCCGGTTCCCGAGAAAGCCCACGATGAGGACATCCGTGCCCTCCAACAGGGTCGCCGGGTCGCACATGACGATCCTGCGGCGCAGCCCGTCCTCGTCCCAGTTCCTGATCTCGTACGGGCGGAGTTCCAGCTCGCCCGCCCTGGCGCGGCGGAGTAGCGCCCGCAGGTCCCGGCGGAGGTGGTCCAGCACGGCGAGGTCGGCCTCGTAGTGAAGTAGGTCCGCGCATGGATGGCCGGCGGGGTTCTCGTCGGTCCGAAGGCGGGCCGGGCTGTAACGGACAGGCTTCACGCAACTCCTCTCAATAGTCGGTCGCCACCCCGCCTTCGCGGGCTCGGCGGGCGACGAAGTCATCGAGTTCTTCACGGACCGCGATGTCCATCGGGGGCTTCTCGTAGGCGCTCAGCAACTCCTTGGCGAGGGTCTCGGTCCGCCGGGCGGGATCGGGCCGTCCGGCCTCGTCCCAGGTCTCGAAGTTGCTCCAGTCGGAGAGGAGGGGGTCGTGGAAGGCGTCGCGGTAGCGGGCCCGGGTATGAGCGGTACCGAAGAAGTGGCCGCCCGGTCCGACATCGGCGATGGCTTCGACGGCCAGCGAACCGCCATCGGTAGCCGGTGGTTCGAGCGCCGTGCAGATCATCTGCAGCAGGTCGGCGTCCAGCACCATCTTCTCGAAGGACGCCCGCAGCCCGCCCTCGAGCCAGCCGGCCGCGTGCATCACCAGGTTGGCGCCGCCCATCACCGCTCCCCACAGCGAGAACATGCTCTCGTAGGTGGCCTGGAGGTCCACGGCGTTGGAGGCGTTGGCGTTCGAAGACCGGTACGGGAGGCCGTAGCGGCGCGCCAGCTGGCCGCCGACCAGCGCGGCCTGCAGGTATTCGGGGGTCCCGAACGCGGGAGCGCCCGACTGCATGTCCACGTTGGAGGTGAACCCGCCGTACACCACAGGCGCTCCGCGCCGGACGGCCTGGGTGAGGGCGATGCCGGCGAGGGCCTCGGCGTTCTGCTGGACCAGCGCACCGGCGACGGTCACCGGGGCCATCGCTCCCGCCAGGGTGAAAGGGGTGACCACCACCGGCTGGTTGCGGGCCGACATCTCGAGGATGCCCTCGATCATCGGGGTGTCGAGCCGCAGCGGCGACGAGGTGTTGACCACCGTGAACAGGGAAGGCTGGGACTCGAGCTCCTCGTCGGTCACCGCCCGGGCGATCCGGGCCATCTCGATCGTGTCTAGGGTCCGCTGCCGGCCGAGACTGTAGGTGTGGATGGCCTTGTCGCTGAGCGTGAGGAGATCGTGGGTGGCGTGCAGGTGCCGGACGGAAGGATGGAGGTCGGTGGGTTCCACCGGGTACCCACCGTGTAGATGCACGGCGTTCAGGTGCTGGCTCAGGCGCACGAGTTGCCTGAAGTCGTCCCGGTTTCCCGTACGCCGGTCACGGCCGAGACCCGAGACGTGGGGCGGGCTGGCCACCGCCGCGAACGCCAGGTGATTCCCTCCGAGGCGGATGCTGTGGGCGGGGTTGCGGGCGTGGAGCGTGAACGAACGCGGTGCGTGACCGACCAGTTCGGTGACCATCTCAGGATCGAAACGCACCCGGGCCGAGTCGGGATCGACATCCGCTCCCTCCCGACCGAGAAGCGTCCTGGCCTCGAGGTGGAGCATGTCCATCCCCACGTCGCGCAGTACTTTCAGGGACGCCTCGTGGATGGCTTCGACACCGTCGTCCGGAATGGCCCGGACCGGCAGCCAGTGGAGCCTCGGCTGCCGGAACGGAAGCTGGGGGTTGGCGGGGCCGCGGTCGGCGATGCGGGCACGGCGCCCGCCCCGGCCACGTCGCGCAGCCATTACGCGTCACCCGTTTCCGCCATCGGGATGCGCACCCCCCGATCGGCGGCAACTCGGGTGGCCAGTCCGTAACCGGCGTCCGCATGCCTGATGACGCCGGTGGCCGGATCGTTGAGGAGCACGCGTTCCAGCTTTCGCGCCCCCAGATCGGTGCCGTCGGCCAGGCACACCTGGCCGGCATGGATAGAGCGGCCGATTCCCACCCCTCCTCCATGATGGATGCTGACCCACGATGCCCCCGACGCCGTGTTGACCAGCGCGTTGAGGAGGGGCCAGTCGGCGATGGCATCGCTGCCGTCCGCCATATCCTCGGTCTCGCGGTACGGCGAGGCGACCGATCCGGAGTCGAGGTGATCCCTCCCGATCACGATGGGGGCCTTCAGCTCTCCTGACCGCACCATGTCGTTGAACCGCAGTCCCAGCCGGTGGCGCTCGCCGTAGCCCAGCCAGCAGATCCGGGCGGGGAGCCCCTGGAAGGCGACCCGTTCCCCGGCCAGCGTGATCCAGCGCCGCAGGCCCTCGTCGTCGGGGAACTCCTCGAGGACGGCCCGGTCGGTGGCCGCGATGTCGGCCGGGTCGCCTGACAGGGCCACCCAGCGGAACGGTCCCTTGCCCTCGCAGAACAGCGGGCGGATGTAGGCGGGCAGGAATCCCGGATAGGCGAACGCCCGGTCGTACCCGCCGAGATCGGCCTCGGCCCGCAGGCTGTTGCCGTAGTCGAACACCTCCCCCCCGGAGTCGAGGAATCCGACCATCGCCTCGACATGGGTGGCCATGGCGGCTCGAGACCGGGTGGTGTACTCGTCCGGTTTGGCCTCCCGGAGCTCGTCGGCCTCCTCGAGGGACAGGCCGTCGGGGATGTAGGCCAGCGGGTCGTGGGCCGGTGTCTGATCGGTGACGATGTCGGCGGCGACTCCATCCGCCAGGAGGCGGGGCAGCAGTTCCGCCGCGTTGCCGACCAGCCCCACCGAGAGCGGCCGGCGGGCGGCCACCGCCTCCGCGCAGCGGCGGAGGGCGTCCGTGTAACCGTCGGCGACAACGTCCAGGTAACGGGTCTCGAGACGGCGCTCTGCCCGGTCGGGGTCTACCTCTATGCATAGGGCCACGCCCCCGTTCATGGTGATCGCCAGAGGTTGGGCGCCGCCCATTCCTCCCAGACCGGCTGTGATGGTGAGGGTGCCCGCCAGGGTGCCCCCGAACCGTTTCCGGGCGATGGCGGCGAAGCACTCGTAGGTGCCCTGCAGGATGCCCTGGGTCCCGATGTAGATCCAGGAGCCGGCCGTCATCTGCCCGAACATCGTCAACCCGAGGTGTTCCAGGCGGCGGAACTCGTCCCAGTGGGCCCAGTCGGGAACGAGGTTGGAGTTGGCGATCAGCACCCGGGGCGCCCATTCATGGGTGCGGAGGACTCCGACCGGCTTGCCCGACTGGACGAGCATCGTCTCGTCATGGGCGAGGGTGGTGAGCGTCCGGATCATGGCGTGGTAGGCGTCCCATGATCGGGCGGCCCGTCCGGTACCTCCGTACACCACCAGGTCGTCCGGACGTTCCGCCACCTCGGGGTCGAGGTTGTTCTGGAGCATGCGGAAGGCTGCTTCCTGCGGCCAGCCGCGACAGGTCAGGTCGGTTCCGGTCGGGGCGCGGACACCTCCCACCGGCGGGCCTGAACCGGGGTGCCTGATTGCCGTCATCGCAGACCTCGCCGATCCGAAGTGATAGGTTCTCGCAGGGCGAACTGCTCCTTGAATAATACCTGATCCGGCTCTATCCTGTCAATGAACAGAAAGAGATTTCAGATAATGAAACTCCGGCAAGCAGCAGAGTCTCAGGATCGGGTGGCCGCGACCTCCGCTCGGTCCTCGCGCGGATCCGGGTCGACGCTTCATGCATCACGCTCGGCGGAGAGGGTTCTGAGCCTGCTCGATGCGGTCGTGACCGGAGGGGCGGTCGGTTTGACCGAGGCGGCCGAGGCCACCGGCATACCGGTGAGCACGGCCCTGCGCCACCTGCGGGTCCTGACCGGCCGCGGCTACCTGGTCCGGGACGATCTCGGCAGGTACTCGGTGGGGCCGAGCTTCGTACGGGTCGCCCTGGCCGCCTTCCAATCGGGCCCCTACGCCCGGCTCACGGCGGCGGCCCAGCCGGCCCTGCAGCGCCTGGCCGAGGTAACCGAGGAGTCCGCCTACCTGGCGGTCAGGGATGGAAGCGAGGCCGTCTACATCGCGACGGTCGAGAGTCGCAGAGCGATCCGCCACGTCGGATGGGTGGGTAGGTCGGTGCCCGTGGAAGGAACGGCGCTGGGGGAGGCGCTGACAAACGAGGTGGCGAATCCGGGCCGGCCCCCCGTCCCGTTCTTCAACACGGGCGCCATCGAACCCGATGTGACCGCGGTGGTGGCGCCCATCCATGGATCGGTGGGGGTCGTGGGCGCCTTCTCGGTCCTCGGACCGGCGGAGAGGTTGGTGGGTGAGCGCCTGGACCTGACCGCCGAGGCCGTGGTGGACGCGGCGCGAATGACCTCCCTGGCGCTCTTTCCGCGACTGGCGGTGCCGGGTTGACAGTCATGCTCGAGGGTCCCGGAGTGACGGTCCCGGAAGTGGTCGGGGTTGCCCGCCGGGGCGAGAGAGTCCGTCTCACGGATGGCGCCCTGGAGCGCATGAAGGCTGCCCGCTCCGTAGTGGAGCAACTGGCCGAAGGTGACCCGGCCTACGGGATCACCACCGGTTTCGGCGCCCTGGCCACCACCGCCATCCCGACGGGGCGGAGGGCCGACCTGCAACGCTCGCTGATCCGTTCCCACGCCGCGGGGATGGGACCACCGGCGGAGGCCGAAGTGGTCAGGGCCATGATGTTCCTGCGGGCGCGGACCCTGGCACTCGGGTATTCGGGGGCGCGGCCGCTGGTCGCGGAGGGGCTGGTAAGCCTGCTGAACGCCGGGATCGTTCCCAAGGTGCCGGAACACGGCTCGCTGGGCGCCAGCGGGGATCTGGCCCCCCTGGCCCACGTAGGGCTCGTCCTCATCGGCGAGGGCGAGGTGATGACCGGCGGAGGGGTAGAGGCGGCCACCGCCGCCCTCGCCCGCAACGGCATCGCGCCCGTGGTCCTCGCCGAGAAGGAGGGCCTGGCCCTCACCAACGGCACGGACGGGATGCTCGGGATGCTCTGCCTGGCCGTTCACGATGCCTCGTACCTGCTGGCCGCCGCCGACATCGTGGCGGCGCTCAGCGTAGAGGGTCTTCTGGCGACCGACCGCGCCTACGCCGCTGACCTCCAGGCGTTGAGGCCCCACCCCGGCCAGGCTGCCAGTGCCGCCAATCTCCGGGCCGTCCTGGCCGGGTCACCGATCGTCGCCAGCCACCGCCGCGGCGACCTGCAGGTCCAGGACGCCTACTCGATTCGGTGCACGCCCCAGGTCCACGGTGCGGCCCGCGACACCCTCGCCTTCGTTACGGAGGTGACCGACCGCGAGCTGGCTTCGGCCATCGACAACCCGATGGTCCTTCCCGACGGTCGCGTCGAGTCCTGCGGGAACTTCCACGGGGCGCCGGTCGCGCTCGCGGCCGACTACCTGGCCGTCGCCCTGGCAGAGGTGGGCGCCGTCGCCGAGAGACGGCTCGACCGGCTGCTGGATCACAACCGCTCCCACGGGCTCCCGCCGTTCCTCGCCGACGATCCCGGTGTCGACAGCGGCCTCATGATCGGCCAGTACACCGTGGCCGCCATGTGCGCCGAGAACCGCCGCCTCGCCGCCCCCGCCTCGGTCGACTCATATCCCACCTCCGCCATGCAGGAGGACCACGTGTCGATGGGATGGTCCGCGGCCCGCAAGCTCCGCGTGGTCATTGCGAACCTGCGCCGGATCCTCGCCGTCGAGTGGGTCACGGCGGCGCGGTCCGTCGACCTGCGGGCGCCGCTCGAACCGGCGGCCGGCACCGCGGCCGCGATCCGGCTGCTGAGAAGCCGCGTGCCCGGGGCAGGTCCCGATCGCATCCTGTCGCCGGAGCTCCGGGAGGCCGAGGAGCTTCTCCTGGACGAGGCCCTGGTGGCTGCGGTCGAGGCCGCGACCGGTCCGCTCGGCTGAGGCCGATCCGTCGCGGCTAGGAAGTAAGACCCTTCAGCTTCGACACCAGTTCGTCGACCTGGGCGAGGTAGTCCTCGACGGTCTCGCGTGGCAGCCAGCCTTCGTAGAAGTTCGTGTGCAGGGCTGCGGCCGCTGCGAAGGCGGTTCTGATGTCGCGATCCCCGGTCTGGTCGACGATTAGGTTGACCGCCCGCCAGAGTTCGTGATGGCCGTTGTGGGGCCAACCCCCGGCCTCGGCGACGCTCTTGACCATCTGGGCAGCAGCACCCCAGCCTTTCTCCGAGGCCTGTAAGAGGTCGTCTTCGGCCAGGTGGGCTCGGGCCTTGGTGAGGAATTCCCGTCCGGTAGCGTTGTAATACCTTGTCTTAGTGGTCATGGGGCCATCATATCGTGATGGTGGGGCCAATGGAAGAGGCATGCCACCACGTCCCCGGCGGTCACCTGTCCTAGGAGGGTACTGAGAAATGTCCCGTTGGCCCGATGCCCAGCAATAGACCCCCGGTCACAGCATCGCGGGCCAAGCTATCCCCGTCTTTTTCAGCACCCTCCTACAGGTTGAGGCGTGCCGTGCTGAGGGAGCAGCAACACCGGGGACTGGTACCGTGATTCCCGTAGGGGGACATCAGCCGATCGCAGTAACCGAATCGCGGGAGTGACCGAACAGATATGAAAGAAGAAATCCGCACCGATGCCGCGTCAGCGCCGTTAGGTCCGTACTCGCAGGGCATGCGGGTCGGCAACCTTGTATTCACAGCAGGGATGGGACCGATCCACCCGGATACAGGCCGGATCGTCGGCGACACGATCGAAGCGCAGACGGAGTTGACCATCGACAACCTGAGCGCGGTTCTCGAGGAAGCGGGCTCCAGCCTCGACCATGCCGTGAAGGCGACGGTCCATCTTCAGGACCTCGCTGACTTCGCCGCGTTCAACCGGGTGTACGAGCGGCGCTTCGGCGATCCCAAGCCGGTCCGCACCACCGTGGGCAGCAACCTCCACGGCATCATGGTCGAGATCGACCTCGTAGCGGTGATCCCCTCCTGAATTCCCGCCCGTAGCGAGGGAAGGAGATCGCCTGGCGGCCAGAGCGGGTTCGCGGAAGTCGGGGATGCCGGCGGAGGAGTATTCGGGTGGTGAGTGAGCGGGCGGTGGCCGAAGGCCGGATCGCTTGGGCTAGGAGGCGCATGCCGGTGCTGGCGGCGGCGCTGGCCGAGCTGGGACAGCGGCGGGTGTTCGACGGGCTGACGATCGGCTTCCGTCTCCATCTGGAGCCCAAGACGGCGGTGCTGGTCGAGGGCCTGCTGGCCGGCGGCGCCCGGGTGGTGGCGATGGGCAATGAGGGCACTACCCAGTTCGGTACCGCCGAGGCGCTGGCCGATCGGGGCTGTGAGGTGCTCGACCGTCCGGGCGACGGTAGGGACGCGGTCGGGAATCATCTCGGCCGGATCGCCGCGGCCCGCCCCGATCTGGTGCTGGATAACGGCGCCGAGTTGATAGAGGCGTGCGTACGAGCGGGCCGGTCGCCGAAAGGCGCCACCGAGGAGACCACTTCGGGGGCCTTCCGGCTGCGGGAGAGCTTGGCCGGGGCGGTGGGATTCCCGGTCATCGTGATCAACGACAGCCCGCTGAAGGCGATCGTGGAGAACAAGCACGGCGTGGGGGAGTCCGTGGTGGACGCGATCGTGCGGGCCACCAACATGTCGTTTCATAAGAAGCGGGTGGTGGTGTTCGGATACGGATGGTGCGGTCGGGGCATCGCGCTGTATGCCCGCCACCGGGGCGCCGATGTAGTAACGGTGGAGCCCGATCCGGTCAAGGCGTTGGAGGCCGCCATGGACGGTTTCGACGTGGATACTCCGCCTGGTGCGGTCGGGAGCGCCGATGTGGTCATCACCGCCACGGGGCGCGAGCAGGTGGTGGGCTACGAGTTGATCGAGACGATGCCCGACGGAGCTCTGCTGGCCAACGCCGGCCACACCGACGCCGAGATCGACGTGGTCCGCCTGGAGCGTGAAGCACCCGGAGAGTTGGTATCCCCCTCGCTGTACGCCCACGAGTTGGCCGGGGGCCGCACCGTGTTCTTGCTCGCCAAGGGCCGGATCGTCAATCTGGCCGCCGCCGGGGGTATCGGCAACCCCATCGAGGCCATGGATCTCGGGCTTACCCTGCAGGCCCGGTCGCTGGCTGTCCTGGCCAAGTCCGCCGGCGACTTCCGGCCCGGCCCGCAGCCGGTGCCGCGGCCGATCAACGACCGGACGGCCACGGCCATGCTCGAGTCCATGGGCCAGACCCCCGCCTGACTTGCGTACCGGTTCCTTGGGGGTCCGGGTAGTTCAGCGCCGACGGAGTGTGCGAAGCCCGATCATGCGAACGTCACCACGTTCCTGCCCAGGACGCGGCGGTCCTTCAGGCTGAGGATGGCAGCCTCCAGCCCGTCAAGGTCGGTCCGGGTGGCGATAACGGTCTTCAGCAGGCCTTGTGCGGCCAGCGCGATGGCTGTTTCCAGGTCGCTCCTGGAGCCGGCGGCGGAGGTGAGGATGCGGAGTTCGTTCTTGATGAGAGCTCCCGGGTGGATGTCCAGGGGCTGGCGCGTGTACCCGATCTGGACGAAGGAACCGCCCGGAGCGAGGCAGCCGAACCCGGCTCTCATCGTCTCCCGGGTCCCTACGGCCTCGAAGAACACGTCAGGCGCGCGACCCAGCATCCGGGCCGCGTCCGCCGGAAGGGCCTCGTAGCCGTCCGGATCGTCGATGACGAGGCCGGCCCGGGCGCCGAGGTTCTGTGCCAGGTCCAGCTTGGCCCGGTCGTCCGCCACCGCCAGCACGGTGGCGCCGGCGTGGGCCGCCACCTGGGTGAGCATCAGTCCGACTCCTCCGATGCCGTTGACCACCACAGGGTCGCCGATCCCGATTCCCGCCAGCCGGACCGCATGGACGGCGCTCATCCCGCTACAGGCCAGGACCGCACCCGCCTCGAACGTCACGGTCTCCGGCAGGGGAACGAGGTTTCTCTCAGGGACTATCACGTACTCGGCAAAGCCGCCGTCGGCGGTGAACCCGATCATCCCCTTTGAACGCGAGCAGAGCCGGTCCCGGTTCGTGTCGCAGTAACGGCACGAACCGCAGTTCATCACGTTGTAGACGGCCGCCCGCGAGCCCGGTGATCCACCCCGAGGGCCGTCTACCTCTCCGGCGATCTCGTGGCCGAGCACCCGCGGGATGCCCATCGGGTCCAGCAGCCCCTCCAGGAAATGGAGCTCGGTCCCGCACACCCCGGCCGCCCTCACCCGGACCGGCAGCCAGCCGTCCGGCACTCCCGGAACGGGGCGCTCCACCAGCCGAAGCGCGCCGCCCTCGACGAGCTCGGCCGCTCTCATCACCGGAGGAACGGACACTGCCACGAGCAGCAAGCGTACTCACGGCGCGGCTTGGGAAGCTGACGGGCCGATCTACTAGCATCACAGCGCCATCCCCAGCGATATGAGAGGAATGACGCGTGGTAACTGAGCCGACTACCGGCTCGTCCCCCAGATACATCCCGGGCCGTAGCCCGGCGCTGGCCGTGGATCGCATTACCCGGGTGTTCGAGAAGGACGGCGAGCCGCTGGTGGCTCTGAAGGACCTGTCGATGGACGTCCGGCAGGGGGAGTTCCTCACCCTGGTGGGGCCGTCGGGATGCGGGAAGTCCACCCTCCTCAAGATCATCGCCGGCCTCCTCAACCCGACGGCGGGCAGCGTCTCCCTCGGAGGTAGCGCGGTGACGGAGCCCCGCGAGGAGATCGGTCTGATGTTCCAGACCTCCACCCTCTTCGCGTGGCGCAACGTGATCCGGAATATCTCCCTCCCACTCGAGATCAAGGGCACCATGGGGCCGGACGGGGAGAAACGGATCGCGGACGTGATCGAGCTGGTCCGGCTGCAAGGATTCGAGCAGCACTACCCGCGGGAGCTATCGGGTGGCATGCAGCAGCGGGTGGCTCTGTGCCGGCTGCTGGTCTCGGAGCCGGACCTGATGCTGCTCGACGAGCCGTTCGGGTCCCTGGACGAGTTCACCAGGGAGCACCTCAATACGGAACTGGCGCGTATCGCCGAGCACGAGCACAAGACCACGGTGTTCGTGACCCACAACATCCGGGAGGCGGTGTTCCTATCGGACCGGGTGGTCGTGATGGGGACCAAGCCCGGCCGGATACTCGATCTGGTGGAGGTCGACCTCCCCAGACCGAGAGTTCCGGGCTCTCGACGGTTGGCAGAGTACACCGAGACCGTCAACCACATCCGCGAAGTGCTCGGTCTCTTCTAGAGCGGAAGGAGTTCTCGATTGGCTACCGACAGCATGTCCGACGCCGACACGCTCGGGGTGGGGTCTCTGCCAGGCTCCGGCTCGGACTCCCGTTTCCGCGGGTTCTGGTCCCAGATCCTTCTGACGGGTTCGGTTGTGATCGCCATCTGCCTGATCTGGGAGCTTCTCAGCAGTTGGGAGGCGATCACCGGGACCCGTCTGTCGTTCTGGCCGGAGATCGTGCTGTCGAAACCGTCGGAGGTAATCCCGGCCTTCTTCGAGGCTATAACGACCGGGTTCGTGCTGTGGCACTTCTGGGTCACCTTCCAGGAGACGGCTATCGGTTTTGTCATTGGCGCCGGCGGGGGATTCCTGCTGGGTACCTACGTAGCCCTGGTGCCGACCTTCAGGAAGGCGTTCTACCCGGTCATCATCCTGTTCCAGTCGACTCCCCGGGTCGCCCTGGCTCCGGTGTTCATCGCCTGGTTCGCCTTCGGAATCGCTTCCAAGATCGCGCTGGCGGCCACGATCTGCTTCTTCCCGGTCCTGATCAACACCATCACCGGGCTGACGGTGATCGACGAGAACGCGGGGCTGCTCATGAGATCTCTCAGAGCCACCCGTTGGCAGACCTTCCGTCATCTACGGCTCCCGAGCTCAGTACCGACCGTGTTTGCCGGGCTCAAGGCGGCTCTCACCTTCGCATTGATCGGTGCCATTGTGGGCGAGTTGACCGCCACCAACGAGGGGGCCGGCCACCTGATCGAGACGGCGGCCTTCCAGTTCCGCAGCGACGATGTGTTCGCGTACCTGCTGATGCTGGCCCTGATCGGCCTGGCGCTGTTCCTGGTGGCCGCATGGCTGGAGCGGAAGCTGCTTTTCTGGCATGTTGATCTTGAAGAGGCCACCTAAAGGGCCACCATATAGAATCGTGGTGAGCACCTGCTCGCCCGGACAAGGAGGAAGGGATATGAAACCAACTACCCGCTGGAGCCGACCCTGGTCGGTCGTACTGGCGCTTGCGATCGTGCTGGCCATGATCGGGGCTGCATGCGCGGAGGATGAGGAACTCCGAGATGTGAACCTCGCCTTGTCAACGACGAGTGGGTTCGGCTACGGCTACTGGATCGCCGTAGGCCTCGGTTACTACGAGGATGAGGGCCTCAATGTGAGCCTGCAGGGCACTGGAGGATCATCCGAGGTTGCCCAGATCCTGGCGGCCAACAACGCCGAGGCGGGAATGGGGGTTCCAGGGGCGATGCTGCCTGCCATCGAGGCGGGGGCGGGCCTGTACCCGTTCTTCACGTACGCCTACGGTGAGGTGTTCGACGTGGTGGTACCTGCCGGATCGTCGATCAACAACATCGCCGGCCTGGCCGGTCTCAAGATCGGCATCTCTGAGTTGGCCGGTGGCGAGGTTCCGCTCGTGCGGGCCTTGCTGGTCGAGGCAGGCCTGGATCCGGACAACGATGTGGAGATCATCGAGGTGGGGACTAACGCCCCGACCGTCAAGGCGGCTCTGGACGATGGACGGATCGACGCCTACTCGTCCGCCAAGTCCGACATAGCCTCGATGAACGCGGCCGGTCTCGACACCGTGTCGATCGCGCCCGCCTCGCTCAACACCCTTCCTGCCGAGGGGTTGTTGGCTGCCGAGGACTTCAAGGATGACGACGAGCTGCTGATCGGTCTGGGCCGCGCCACGGCCAAGGGCCAGCTGGTGGCTTACGCCAACATCGACGGCGCCGTGTGCGTGCTCAAGGAGCTGATCCCCGAAGAGTTCACCGATGACGCGGAAGGCCGGGCCGGCCTGGCGGCAGTGATCGAGATCACGACTGCCCCGCAAGACGGCGGTGACTACGTGTTCGGTTTCCTGGACGCGGCCGGATGGAACACGTACGTGAACATCTTCATCCAGGGTGGTGTGATCACCCAGCAGATCGACATGGGCCAGTACGTGATCGACGACCTGCTCGACCAGATCAACGATTTCGACCAGCAGGCGATCATCGACGAGGCCAACGACTTGGACACCGACTGCTGATTGGCTCCTGATCGGATACTGACAAACGCATCTTTTGTCGCAGACGGCGACCGTCCCATCCGGGCGGTCGCCGTCAGCGGTCAGAGGATCCGCGGGTTGGGTGATCTTGACGAAGTAAAGGACACGGTGGCCGCCACTGCCGAGGTCGTCGACCTCGGCGGGGGAGTTGCCTTCCCCGGTTTCGCCGACAGCCATGTCCATGCGGTCAACTACGGGCGCTCCAGGATGGGCGTTCCGTGCTGGCCGTCGGATGTCTCCTCGGTGGGCGACATCACCGGAAGGGTGGCGGACGCCGACCGGACGCTCCCGGCCGGCCGGTGGATCAAGGGCCGCGGCTACGACCCGGCCCGCCTGGCGGAGGGGCGGGCGCCCACGGCTTCCGAGCTGGACCTGCCCGGAGGCCGCTGTGTCGTCTTGGACAGCTTCGACTTCCACCGCCGGGTGGCCAACCACGCCGCCCTCGCCGCGGCCGGTATCGGCGCCGGCACTCCCGACCCCCCCGACGGGGAGATAGTCCGGGACGAGCACGGGGATCCGACCGGCGAGCTGCTCGACGGCGCTCGCGCGCTGATGGATCCGGTGGTGCCCCCCTGGTCCGAAGAGGAGGACGAGCAGGCGATCGAGATCGCCACCGACTACTTCCTGTCCCACGGCTTCGCCTACGTGACCAATGCCGCCCCGCTCACCATGTCCCACCGGGGTGAGGAGGTGGCGGCCTTTCTCCGGATGAGCGAACGCCGGGCCCTCCGGCTGCGGTTCACGTCGATGATCAGGGCCGAGTTGCTGGACGCGGCGGGGGATCTGGGGCTCCGTCCCGGCGTCGGGGGCCCCAACTTCCGGGTCGGCGGGGCCAAGGTCTTCTCCGACGGCGCCTTCGGTCCCCGCACCGCCGCCATGCTGGAGCCCTACTCGGACTCCGGCACGTCCGGCACCATGCATATCGACCTCGGGGAGTTGGAGGAGACGATCCGCAAGGGCGCCCGGATCGGATGGCAGATGAGCATCCATGCCATAGGCGATGCCGCGGTGGAAACGGTGGCCGGTCTCCTGGCAGCCCACCCTCCGGCGGGCGGGACCCGTTCGCACCGGATCGAGCATTGCTGCCTCACCTCGGCCGACGCCGTCCGTTTCATGCGGCAGGGGGGGATCATCCCGGTGCCGCAGCTGTCGTTCATGCGCTTCCGGGCGCCCGCCTTCCTCGCCGCGCTGGGCGAGGAGCGGTTGGCGGCGATGTACCCGCTCCGCACCTGGATCGACGCCGGCCTCAAGCCGGTCCATAGCTCGGATACGCCCGTCATCCCCGACGCCGCTCCCATGGCGGCCATGGCCACGGCCACCGCCCGGGTCGATGCGAGCGGCCGGGTATGGGGTGCCGGGGAGGGTGTGGGATTCGACGAGGCTTTGGCCACCATGACCGCGTGGCCGGCCGAGGCGGACGGGCAGTCCGGCGACCGGGGCAGGATCGCCACGGGCTACCTGGCGGATTTCACCGTCCTTCCCAGTGATCCGCGCCCGCTCCCGCCCGACGAGATGGCTGAGACCGCCCCGGTGATGACCATCGTGGGGGGTGATGTGGCGTGGCGCAGCGAGTCGCTCTCCTGATCGGCCTGGCTGCATAGGGGTCGCCCGGCTATGTCCATGATCGACATGCATGCCCACTACCTGTCGCCGTCTGCGCTCGCATCGGCGGCCCGAGGCGGCCTTCCGGTGCCCTTCGACCCCGACTCTCGCGTTCTCGACTTTCCGTCCGGCCCGTCGAGGCCGGTTCCCCCGCCGTTGACGGACCTCGCCGCACGGTCGCTATGGATCGAAGAGCGGGACATCGACCTCCAGGTCTTGTCCCCGTGGATGGATGTGGCAGGAGACGATCTCGATCCCGTTGCGGCCGAGACCTGGTGCCGGGTGCTGAACGACGGTTGCGCCGCGGATCTCGTGGGGGATTCCCGCTTCCGGGCGCTGGCGGCCCTACCGGTCGCCGATGGGGAAGCAGCTGCTCGTGAACTGGCCAGAGCGGTGGGAGAGCTCGGCTTCCGTGGCGGTGCGATACCCACCCAGGTCGGAGGCAGGGATCTCGACGCGGCGGGATTGGAGCCCCTGTGGGAGGCGGCCGAGTCGCTGGGTGTCCTGCTGTTGATCCATCCCTACCGGGTGATGGGCGGAGATCGGCTGGGGCCGCACTTCCTCGGCAACGTGTGCGGCAACCCCTTCGAGACCACGCTGGCGGCCCTCCGCCTGTACTTCGCCGGGACCTTCACCAGGTGGCCGGACCTGCGGGTACTGCTCGCCCACGGAGGCGGCGTTCTGCCGACGCTGGCGGGCCGGGCTGCCCACGCCTCCCGTCACGCACCCGGCTTCGACCGGGCGGTCGATCATCCGGACTCGATCCTGGAGTGCTTCTACTACGACACCATCCTCCATGATCCCCGGGCCCTGACCTTGCTGATGAGTACGGTGGAGCCGGCCCGGATCGTGGCGGGGACCGACTACCCGTTCCCCATGAGCCTCGACCGCCCCGCCGACCATGCCCGGCAGGCCGCCGGCCAGGCCGGCCTCACAGAGGACGAGCTACACCGCATCCTGAGCGGCACAGCAGAGGACCTTCTGTTTGGCGGAACATGACCGCGGTCCGGTGCGGACCTCTGCAGGGGTGCGCTGATGCGCCCAAATGTTCTGGAGCGGATTGTCGGCGACGAGTACATCGCGGATCCGGCCATCGTCACTAGGGTGACCCCGTGTACTCGGTACCGAGGGATGACGGGCGCTGGTCACGGGTGGGAACGGTCATGTCGCCGGACCCGGTTGGGAGTCTCTCCTAAGTGGTGAGACCGGACGTCCGCCACCGCTGATGACAACCGGCCGTGACCCGTTCGGACCGCGTGTCGATAGCCGGATCGGCCCCCGCGGAAGCGGTGATGCGGAGTACCGGCGAGCGGTAGCCGGCAACTGGCACTCTATCGGACTGCCCCCGGATGCGCTCTCGGAGATAGAGGCCGCCGGGATCGTCCTTCCCGACCTGGACGTGGTGCGCCGCTACCGGTTGGACCGGGTGCGAAATCGGTTGCGGGAACTCGACTACGCGGGGATCGTTCTCTACGACCCGGTCCACATCCGTTACGCGTCGGACACGACCAACATGTCGCTCTGGACCGCTCACAACCCGTGCCGGTATCTCTGGGTCGGCGCCGAGGGTCCCATGATCCTGTTCGACTACGGCGATGCGGCCTTCCTGGCCGGGCACGCCCGACTGGTCGAGGAGGTACGGCCCGCCACCCAGTGGATGTACGAGTTGTCCGGGATCGAGATGGACCGGAACCTGCGCCGGTGGTCCGCCGAACTGGCCTCCGTGGTGGAGGAACACGGTGATGGGAACCGTCGGGTCGCTATCGATCGGGCGAGTCCCGACGCCATCCACGCCCTGGAGGGGCGCGGACTCGAACTCCGCAACGGCGGGGAGGTCATGGAGGTCGCCCGATCCGTCAAGAGCCCCGAGGAGATCACGCTGATAAGGGCGGCGACCGTAGTGACCGATCGCTCCCTGGACGCTATGCGTGCGGCTCTCGAACCGGGTGTCACTGAGCTGGAGCTCTGGGCTGTGCTCCACTCGGAGAACGTGCGCCGGGGTGGAGAGTGGCTAGAGACCCGCCTGCTGTCCTCCGGCCCCCGCACCAACCCGTGGTTCCAGGAGGCGTCCGCCCGGGTGATCGAGGACGGTGACCTCGTGGCCTTCGACACCGACCTGATCGGCCCGTTCGGGATGTGCGTGGACATCTCGCGAACGTGGATCGCAGGGGACCGACCGCCGAATGCCCACCAGCTCGATGTGTTCGGGCGGGCTGAGGAGATGATCCACCACAACATGGCGATGCTCCGTCCCGGCATCACCTTCCGTGAGCTGACCTTCGACACCTACGTGCCGGACGTGGAGGAGTTCCGCCACTACACCACCCAGTTCCACGGAGTGGGAATGGCCGACGAGTGGCCGATGATCGTCTATCCCGACACCTGGGACCAGTCCGGCTGGGATGGCGTGGTGGAGGCCGGAATGGTGATGTGCGTCGAGTCCTTCGTGGGTCGGTGGGGTCGGGGGGAGGGCGTCAAGCTGGAGCAGCAGGTGTTGGTGACGGATCACGGCGCCGAGCTGCTTTCCGGCTACCCTCTCGGGCTGCGATGACGTACCCGGCACGGTGATCGACTTCGACGGGACGCCGGTCCCCTTCGAAGAAGGAGACACCGTTCTGACCGCTGTCCTCCGGGCCGGTCTGTGGCCGTGGCGCGGGTGCCTCTGCGCGGAGGGGGATTGCCCCTACTGCCTGGTCACCGTCGGGGGAGTGTCGTATGTCCGCGCCTGCCGGACACCGGCGGCGGAAGGTCTGAGGGTCGAGTCGCACCCATCCGACGGATACCCGTCCCTTCCATCGTCGACCCGAGCGTCCACCCGCGATAGCGCGGTCGGCTTCGAGATGATCCATTGCGACACCGTGGTGATCGGCCAGGGCCGTTCGGGGAAAGCGGTGGCTGCCGAGGCGGAGGGGGCAGGCCGCAGGGTGGTCACCCTCGATGCGCGGGTCGGAAGGGAAGCGGTCGGTGTCTACGCCGGTCCCGAGGTAGTGGCCCGAACCCCCGATGGCATGGCCAGGATCTTCTGCGAGGAGGTCGTGGTGGCGACCGGATCGGTCGAGGTGCAGCCGGTCTGCCCCGGGAACCAGCTGGCCGGCATCCTCACCAAGCGAGCCGCCGAGGGTCTGGCAGCTTCGGGAGTGCATCTGGGAAGGGTGGTGTCGGTCGGTGTGGCACCGGACGGAATCGAGCACGAGCCGGCCCGCGGCAGGTTGGTCCGCTTCGAGGGGGAGGGAACCGTGCAGCGGGTGGTGACCGTCGATGACAACAGCGGCGTCGAACGCACCTATCCCTGCGATACCGCCGTGGTCGGTCTCGGATCCGGTCCTCGGGACACGCTCGCCCGGATGGCCCAGGGCTTGCCGGGAGTGCGCTCGGTCGGCAGCGCCGCCGGACATCTTGACCGGCCGCCCGTGCCCGAGGCGGGCGTCGTCTGCCCGTGCTCCGATGTAACGGTGGACGACCTTCGGTCGGTGTGGGATCGCGGTTTCCACGAGTTGGAGTTGATCAAGCGGTCCACGCTGGCCGGCACGGGCCCGTGCCAGGGGGCGGTCTGCATGCCGCACGTGCGCAGCTTCGTAGCCGCCGGAGGTCAGGAACTGCCCCCGTCGTTCACCGCTCGTCCGGTGGTCACCCAGATCACCATGGGCGAGGCCGCGGCGGGCTGGTACCACCACGCCGACCGGCGGACCGCTCTCCACGAGGAGCATCTCGCGCTGGGAGCGAGCATGGAACGGTCCGGGGGCTGGTTGAGGCCATGGACCTACGGAGACGCCGACCGCGAGTACTGGGCGGTCCGGTCCGGGGTCTCGATCTGCGACGTGAGCACCCTGGGGAAGGTGCTGGTGTCGGGCCCCGACGCGGAAGGGTTCCTGGAGCGTATCTACCCGGCGACCATCGCCCCGCTCCGCCCAGGCCGCGCCAAGTACGTCCTGGTTCTCGATGAGCGTGGCTACGTGTTCGATGACGGGCTGGTGTGCCGCGCGGACGCCAACCGGTTCCTGCTCACCTCCACCTCGGCCGGCGCGGGCTACTTCGAGATGTGGCTGCGGGACTGGGCGGAGGGCTGGGGGATGGACGTGAGGATCCTGGACCGCACCGCGTCCTGGGGGGCGATCAACGTGACCGGACCCCGGTCCGGTGACCTCCTCTCCAGGCTCGGCGCCACTGATCGGCTGCCGTCCTTCATGGGTCATGCGGACATGGAGGTGGCGGGTGTTGCCTGCCGGGTGATGAGGATGAGCTTCACCGGCGAGATCTCCTACGAGCTCCACCACCAGGCGAGTCGATCGCGAGAGCTCTGGCGTGCTTTGTTGGAGTCCGGCGCGGACCTTGACGTGTGGCCGCACGGTATCGAGGTGCTGGAGGAGCTGCGGCTGGAGAAGGGCCACATCCTGGTGGGGGTGGACAGCCTGCCCGACTCCACACCTCGCCGGCTGGGCCACGGCTGGGCGGTCCGGATGGACAAGGAGGACTTCGTGGGTCGGCGCGCGGTGGCCCGGACCTCGCGGATGGACCTGGACAGGTTGCTGGTGGGCCTGGAGATGGACGGCACCCCGCCGCCCCAGGGCGCCATCCTGCGCGTGGAGGGCGCTTATGCAGGGTTCGTGACCTCCAGTGCCTGGTCCCGGGTACTGGGCCGCTCCGTGATGCTGGCCTGGATGAACGCCCGGGACGGGGGGTTCGCCGATGACGTCCTGATCGATGGGCGCCCGGCCCGGAGGGTGGCCGTGCCTTTCTACGACCGAGAGGGTTTGCGTGTCCGCGCCTGACCGCTTCCAGCGGCTGGACGCCACCAGGATCGCCGCCGCCCCTAGGGCGCTTGACGAGGTCGAGTCTCCGGATGGCGGGTACCTGGTGCGTCTCGCGCCGGACGACCTGCTCGTGATACCGCCCCTGGAGCGCGTCGATGTTGCCGACCCCTACGCCATCATCGAGCCCGAGTCGGGCTTCTCGGCGGCGTGGTTCGCCGGCTCCGAGCTGCCCCGGTTGCAGGGCGTCTCGGCCTGGGAGTTCCCGCGGCACGACCCGGCGTTCGCCCAGGGGCACCTGGCCGGCATACCGGTCAAGATGCTGTTCGAAAGGGGCGGGGTTCGGGTCCTGGTTCCTGCTGTATTGGCGCACCACCTGGAGGAGCGTCTCGGTTTGGGGGAACGGCAGTAGTGAACGATTTCATCGAAGCCCAAGTCGCGTTCGGATGGGAGGACCTGCGATCGTCCTACGACGTCGTGATCGTGGGCGGGGGCGGGCACGGTCTGTCCACCGCCTATCACCTGGCCACCCGCCACGGGATAACGAACGTGGCTGTGCTGGAACGCGGTTACATCGGGTCGGGCAACTCCGGTCGTAACACCACCATTATCAGGGCGAACTACAGCATCCCGGAGGCGGTTCGCTTCTACCAGCGGAGCGTTGATCTCTACTCCAGGTTGGAGGAGGAGACCGGGCGCTGGATCATGCACGACCGCAAGGGCCTCCTTTGGTTGGTTCACGGGGTTCCCGGTACCCGCAACGAGCGGGCCCGGTCCATCGTCAACCAGGCCTTCGGTGCCGACACGGTGTACGTGACGCCGGAGGAGGTTGGCGAGATCTGTCCGGACGTGGACCTGAACGCGGGCGGAGGCGAGTACCGGGTCATGGGGGGTTCGTACAGCCCCCACGCCGCGACAGCGCGCCATGATCGGGTGGTGTGGGCGCTGGCGGAGGGCGCCATGAAGCTGGGCGTCCACGTCCACCAGCGGACCGCGGTGACCGGCCTGCTCAAAGCCGGGGACCGGGTCACGGGTGTCATGACCGACCAGGGACCGGTGGCGGCCGGGGTCGTTGTTAGCGCGGTGGGGGGCCATGTGTCGACCCTGGCGGCCATGGCAGGGGTACGGCTCCCGATCCGTACCCATCCCCTCCAGGCGTTCGTCACCAACCACTACGCCCGCTCCTTCCGCCCCATCGTGGCCTCGGCCGAGATGGGCTTCTACGTCAGCCAGACGCCGAGAGGGGAGATGCTCCTGGGTTCCCGCATCGACACCCAGCCCAGCTACTCGTACCGTTCCAGCTACGAGTTCCTGTCGTACTGCTCGCTCCCCGCGGTCACCCTTCTCCCGTTCCTGAGGAGTCTGACGATCCTGCGCCAGTGGGCCGGTATCTGTGACATGTCGGTCGACATGTCCCCGATCATGGGATACACGGGCGTGGAAGGCTTCCTCGTCACGACCGGATGGGGAACGGGGGGATTCAAGGGAATCCCCGCCGGCGGCGAGCAGATGGCGGAACTCATAGCCACGGACCGCACGCCCGAGCTGATCGCCCCTTTCTCCCTGGACCGCTTCAAGCAGGACCGGCTGATGTTCGACCCCGGGTCGACGGGGACAACCCACTGATGGTCCTGCGTCTCGACTGCCCGCACTGCGGCCCTCGCCCGGCCGACGAGTGGGCGTACGGCGAGGTTCCCGACCCTCCCGACTGCGTGACCGAAGCCGACGAGCTGGATGTCGACCGCGGCTTCATGATGAGCAACACAGAGGGTGTCAAGGTGGAGCGCTGGTTCCACGCCGGAGGCTGCCGGCGCTGGCAGACCATCACGCGGGACACCACCCTCGACTAGGTGATCAGTTCCTGGTTGTAGTGGCCGATCGCTCTAGTTGCCGGTAGGCGACCCGGCAGTGTTCAACTTCCGTGGGCCCTCCAGCGTGGGTTGTCCTAACCGTCCCCGGGTTACAACACCCACTGCCCACTGCCCACTGCCCACTGCCAAGCTGCTCAGGCACCTGCGAACGGTGTATCTGGAACGCCTGTTACGCCGGTGTCGATCGCGAACAGGTCCCCGGCCTCGGGCTGGCCTTGAGGTTTCGGTCGGCTGGCTCCCCCGCCGATGGAGGTGACGAACAGCGTCCCGAGATCATCGCCTCCGAAGGCGGGCATGGTGGGCATCGCCACAGGCAGGTCGATCCGCCGGTCAAGGCGCCCGTCGGGGGTGAACCGCAGGACCGCCCGGCCGTGCACGGCAGCGACCCACAGGCAGCCCTCGGAGTCGATGCAGGCTCCGTCCGGCCGTCCCGGCAGGCTCGAGAACTCCACGAACACGGTCTCGTTGCGAGCCGTCCCGGTGTCGAGGTTGTAGTCGTAGGCCCAGATCGTGGAGTGCGGGGTGTCCGCGAAGAACATGCGGCGGCGTTCGGGGTCGAAAGCCAGGGCATTAGGAATCCCCACCTCACGCCGGATGACGCGGAAGGACCCGTCTCCCTCGATCCGGTACAGCTGCCCGGTGAAGCGCCGGTCCGCCGGCCGGTCGTACATAGAACCGACCCAGTAGCGACCGACCGGATCGGTGCGCCCGTCGTTCAGCCGGTTCCCGGTTCCGGGGGGTTCGAGGACCACCCACCGCGTGGTGGCGCCGGTCTCCCAGTCGAACCAGACCAACTCGTTCTCGGCGGCTACGAGCAACCGGCCCGGTCGCCCCGTGCGGACGAGCGATCCGGGACGGCCCGGAACGCCTCTGGTCTCATCGACACCGGTTCCGGGGTCGTACCGGTGTACCAGCCGGCCATCGATGTCCACCCAGTAGAGCACCGACTCCTCCGGGTCCCATAACGGGCACTCGCCGAGCAGCGCACCTGCCCGGACCGCTACGTCGACGTCAACCAAAGGGCATCCGTTCCTCGTCTCGGCAGCATCATCATCCCTGGGGTTGGAAGACTCAAATGGTGATTACCAGACTGCCGATGTGGCGCTTGGCCAGAAACGCCTCCTGCGCGGAATGTATGTCCTCCAACCGGTACACGCCACCGACGACCGCCCGGACCCGCCCTCCCTCGATGTGTCCGACCAGGTCCGAGAAGACCTTCGGCTCGTAGACGGTGGCGCCGTGCAGGGTGAGGTCCTTTAGGTACAGGGTCCGCAGATCGAGTTCCACCATCGGCCCGGCAATCGCCCCGGAGGTCACGTACCGGCCCCCTCGGCGCAATGCCTCCAGCCATCCTCCGAAGTCGGGACCGCCCACCACGTCGGCCACCGCATGAAACAGGCCTCCGTTGGCCTCCATCGCGTCTTGCGGGACCCGGTCGCCATGCCGGGTCACGACCCGGTCCGCACCGAGGGCGGCCACATCGTCGAGCTTGGCCGCGCTTGTAACGGCGACCACCCGGGCATCCCGGAGCTTGGCCAGTTGTATGAGGGCGCTTCCCACCCCGCCGGAGGCGCCGGGCACGGCTATCGTCTCGCCACTCCTCAGGGCGACCCTTTGCAGCATGTGCTCTGCCGTGGACCATGAGCACGCGAACGTGGCCAACTCCACGTCGGAGAGACCACTGGCAACCGGGTGGACGTTCTCGCGCGGCACCGAGCAATACTCGGCGAACCCGCCGTCGCGTTCGCTTCCCAGATATCCGGCCGCTTGTGTGTCCTTGGAGTGGTGACCGGCGCGCAGCCAGGGGTCGACCAGGACGCGGTGTCCGATGAGATCGTCTGGGACACCTCTCCCGACGTCGGTCACCGCTCCCACTACATCAGCCCCCTGGATACGCGGGTAAGTCAGTCCTCCACGACTCCAGCCGGCGTCGTGGGAAGCGGCCTCTCTGTATGCGGACCCGGTGGTGGCGGTGGTGACGGAGCGGCTGTACCAACCCACCCGGGTGTTGATGTCGGTGTTGTTCACACCGCAGGCAGCAACCCGCACCAGCACCTCGCCGGGCGCCACCTCCAGTACGGGCACATCGTCCCGTACTTCCAGCATCTCCGGCCCGCCCACTCCCAGTAGCAGAGCCGCCCTCATGGTCCGGGGACCGGATGGATGACCCGGCGGCATCCGTTCGACGGTGCTCATGCCCGCAGTCGATGCTCGTTCACAGGCTGCCCCATCGGTGTGTGTCTCGGACCGGGCTTCTGAGAGCCGGGAAGAGCCGACGGCGTCGGTGACCTGCCGGCACACCGCTCCGTCCGAACCGCTGGGTCATGGGTTTGGTAGCGCCCGCGGCGCCTCGGTGTTCGACCGAGTGTCACGGTGGTGTCACGACGGAAACCGAGCCAGTGTCAGGTCGATGTCGAGCTTCTCCTCACCTCTCTGCACGGTCACGGTTACCGCGTCGTCCGCCCGGTAGCTTCTCAGCACCGCCACCAACTGGGGCATCGACCTCACGGCGAGACCGTCCAGCGCCACGATCACGTCGCCATCCTCTGCGCCGGCGTCTCCGATCGCGGACTCCTCCAAGATGGTTATCTCAACGCCGAGCGGGGACTCCACGCCATCCGCGAGTTCGCTGAAGGCCGAACTGCCTCTGATGCCCAGGAAGGCGTGCCGAACCTCTCCCCGCGACATGAGATCGGCGACGATGCCCTCCACCAGGTTGATGGGAACCGCGAATCCCAGGCCCTCGGCGCCCACGTCGCTGAGCCCTATGGCGGTGGTGATGCCGAGGAGGCGACCATGAACGTCCAGTAGGGCGCCTCCACTCGATCCGCGGGTTATGGGAGCGTCGGTTTGCAGCAGCCCGTACAGGCTGTCGCCGGTGAGGGGATTGGTCACCAGGCTCCGGTCGAACGCAGAGATCACTCCTGCGGTCACGGATGGGCCGCCATCGAGTCCCAGGGGATTGCCCACCGCGATGGCAGGTTCGCCGGTACGCAGGCCTTCCATCGAACCGAATCGTATGTACGGGAGGCCGCCGGCCTCGACCTTCAGCACGGCGATGTCCATGAGGGGATCGCTACCGACCAGCTCCGCCGGGTAGGACAACCCGTCCGACATGATCACCTTCAGGGTTTCGGCGCCGTCGATCACGTGGTGGTTGGTGATTATGAAGCCGTCGGAGCTGATCACCACGCCGCTTCCCGAACCGGCGCGGCGGAGTTCCTCGTCGAGGTTCTGGACCGTCACGATCGAGGGGATGGCCTGGGAGGCGACGACGGCCACGAGGTCTGCGGGAGCGAACACGGGAACCGTGGTCCCGGTTACGCCGTCGGATGGAGGGGGTCCGGGTGCGGTCAGGGTCGAAGCGGTCGCCTCGATCGGCGGCGGCCCGGTCGCAGCGGTGGCCGGCTCGGGCTGAGCCGGAGTCTGGGGTGGGGCTGCGCTCTCGACAACCTCACGCACCTCGACGACCTCGGTGATCCGTACGATCTCGCGATCGAAGGCGCCTGCCAGCCATAGGGCCGTAGTAGTGGCGGCGGCTGCCAGCAGTGCAGAACCCAGAGCGACCCGGAACCCGGAAGGCCCAAGATTCCGGGCTGGGCGGCCTGCTAGGTCGTCTCTCTCCTCGGTGCTGTGCGGTGATGACGCTTCGTCAGCGGAGTCCATAGGCCGCAGATTCTACGAAGCCCTCGGCCATACCTGAGGCATCTGCGGAGGAACCGAGGCGTGCCGGGCCCCGATCAGAGGGAAGCCTGAATAGCACGGGCAAGGAACGTGGCGAGATGGTCGCGGCGTACGGGTTCGTACGGGCAGTAGTTGCGGACCGGTGTCTTCTGGCAACCTTGGGTAACGCCGGCGGCCAGGATGCCCTCCACCGCGGCGGCGTACGACACGTCGGCGGGCACGTCGTCGAAGGCGCCGGTGGGTGCTTCCACCGGGGCCAGGCCGTCGAAGGCGCGGGTAAGGAACAAGGCATGTGGGCTCGCGTCACGGGTTCCTGCGGTCGGAAGGTTCCGTCGGGGTGTCCGACGCTGATCTCGAGTTCGGCCAGGCGTTCCACGTAGGGCCTGTACCAGGAGTCGGCGGGCACGTCGGTGAAGCGCGACGGTCCCGATGTCGAGGCGCCGGTCTCGCCCAGGGCGAGTATCAGGAACGTGGCCATCTGGGAGCGCGTGACGGGCTGGTCAGGGCAGTACAGCTTGAGGTCGGGTTCGCAACCGTCGGTGATGCCCCGGTTGGCCAGGAATTCGATGCTCTCCTCGTGTGGGTTGTTCTCGTCGTCCGCGAACGTCCCGACATACGGGTTGCCGACCCATACCCGGAACCTGTCCCCGACCCGTTCGGTGACCTCGACCCGGATTCCCTCGACGGTCAGTTGATCACCCGGACCGTATACATGGTGGGTCAGTTCGAAGATCTCTTGATCATTGTCGGGGGGCGGCGGGACCTGCCGGGTTCGCCGGTCGGCTCCGGCGCATGCGAGCCGGTCCGGGTTCGCCGGTGGGGACTCGGGGCTGCAAGCCGAGGCGCGCTGGTCGATGAGATAGACCTCGACGCCTTCGGCAGGGATGCCGGCGTCGTAACCCGAGGCCACCCGAGCACCCATTGAGATGAAGTGACCGGAATCGCCGGTCGGCAGCACCAGCATCTGGGTGCCGGAGATGCCGATCGGCGCCAGAACGTAACTGCCGATGCCATCCTCGTGGACGGCCACATCGTCGGCTTCGATCCATCCCGCCGCGTACCTGTTGACCGCAATGGTGCCGGCTACCAGCCCGTTCCTTTGTAGCTCCCACCCTTGTGGGCTGCCACTGACGATGTCCATCGGGTTGTCGTACTCATCGATATATATGTCGGCCTCGAGGAGCGCTTCATGGGTCTCCGGGCGGTTGCCGCCGAACGAGTGGGGCCAGTCCAACGCGTGACCCAGCTCATGAGCCACGACATCCAGGTAGATATGGTCCGGGTATCGGCAGTCGGAGCAGTAAGCCGAGACGGGCAGCACGGACTCCGCAGACAGCCGGATGGAACGGCTGTTGTCGGGGAACGTCCCGGCCGACACCGTCAACGTGCCATCGACATCGGAACTGTGTCGCCGGCCGGCGCCTCCCGAGCTGACGACCTGGTCCTTGTCGAGAACGATGACCGCACCCTGGGTACCGCCTTGGGAGGCTTCTGCCACCCCTTCGTCGCATTCGTAGCCGCCGGCTCCCTGTGATTCGTGAGTTGGGTCGGGCTCCACGACGCCGCCGGCTATACTCGGGTCGGTGCCGGCCGCCGGACAGCCAGGAGAAATACGGGGTGATCTCCCGGTTCAGCAGTCCGGCGACATCCGCCGCATCAACCGGCAGGCGGCCGTCCGCCACGTCGCAGACCCACACTTCCCAGGTGTCGGTTCCCAACGAGTACGCCCTGGCAAAGCGGTGATCGGCGATCAAACCCAGCGGGTCGAGGTCGTCACGGTTGGCAGTCCCCCATACGGATGAGAACAGCCCGCGCCCGGCCTCGTTGACCGCGGCAACTATCACGTTGTACCGCCGGTAGTCGACGAGGCCGGCGATTCGGTGTCCGCGTGCATCCGGGCCCAGGGTGTCTCCTGCCCTCGCCCACCGCACCTCGTCGGCTTCCCCGGAGTCCTGAGACGACCGATCCTCTTCGAGCACGTACCAGACCTCGTAGCCGGTTATCGGAGAGCCGCCATCATCAGCAGGGGGTTCCCATTCCACCGTCACCGAGCCGGGTTCTTCTGCGCTCACCGTTGTTGCGGCAGGACCGGTTGGTGGCCGTACCTCGGGTGCCGCCTCGCCCGGCCGAGCCAGCACGGAGGCGCCGGACCATACTCCTTTGCCGTCACCGTATTCCGCGATTACGGCCAGTTCATACCAGACGCCGTTGGTCAGGTACGGCACTCGAGCCTGCCGGTTGTCCGGACCCACTTCACTCTCGTGCTGGTAGGCCCACCATCGTGCATCCACCGGTTGCGTACCGGCCTCAGGCGCGGCCAGGCGGTAAATGACCAGGTAACCGTCTGCTTTTGGCCGGCCCTCCGGCACGTCCCACCCCACGGTCACCGATCCGTCCGTCTGCCTGACTATGCGGACATTCACCGGTCGGGCCGGTTTCTCGGGCTCGTCGGACTGCGCGGCCGCCCCGGACGACGCGAACATCGCAGCGGCCGTGACGGACAGGAGAATCGCCGTCTTGTAGAACCTGATCGGGCGAGAAGAGGCGAGTGGCTTTGTCGGTAACCCGGGAATCATCGTCTGTGTTCTGACCATACCCAGTCCGGGCGGCGGGACGACGAGAAGGACCAGGCCTCGGGGGCTGGCGCGCATCGAGTCTAAAGGGATCGAAGATGCCGGCCCGGTGCCTGCGCCGGGCCAGTGACGTTGCTGGGGATGCGGGCCGGAAGATATACTAGGTGAGGATGTCAGAGTCGGTAACCTATTCTGACATCATGTCATTGTTAAACCGGTTCTACAGTTGGCAGTACCTCGAATTTAAGGCTTCTCAAGGCGTCGAATGGTTGGATCAATAGGTAACGAGTTGCGAATCGGTGTCGATATCGGGGGCACCTTCACCGATCTGATGATGACCGGCCATGCCGGTCAGGTCGAGATCGGCAAGGTGCTCACCACCCCGGATCCGTCACGCGGCGTCGAGGAGGTGCTGGCACAGGCGCTCGATCGTTCCGGGTACTCCGGCGCCTCGGTCCGCCATCTTGTCCACGGGACCACCCTGGTCACCAATGCCATCATCGAGCGAAAGGGCGCCCGCACAGCCTTGCTCACCACCTCGGGGTTCAGGGACTCCATAGAGATCGGCCGCGAGCATCGCTACGAACTGTACGACCTGAATCTAGAGCACCCCACGCCGCTGGTGCCCCGCCATCTCCGTTTCGACGTGCCGGAGCGAACCTTGACAGACGGCACGCAGGCCACCGAACTCGACGAGGACTACGTGGAGCGCCTGGTCGGTGAATTGTCTGCCGCCGGCGTGGATGCGGTGGCCATCTGCTTCCTCCACTCCTTCGCCAATCCCGAGTCCGAGGAACGGGCCCGCGGCGTGGTCAAGGGAAACGCGCCGGAGATGCGGGTCTCGATCTCATCGGAGGTCGTTCCCGAGATCGGCGAGTTCGAGCGCGCCTCAACGACTATTGCCAATGTCTATGTCCAGCCGCTGGTCGAGGATTATCTGCACGGACTCCGCCGCCGCTTGGAGAGGATCGGCTTCGAAGGGCAGCTGTTCGTGATGCTATCGAGCGGCGGTGTGGCCACCCTCGACACCTGCGTCCGGTTCCCGATCCGTCTCCTCGAGTCCGGCCCGGCCGCCGGAGCGCTGGCGGCGGCGGCGGTAGGGACGGCCATGGGCCGTGACTCGCTGCTGTCCTTCGACATGGGGGGTACCACCGCCAAACTCAGCGTGGTGGACGGCGGCGAGCCGCTCGTCACCCACGACTTCGAGGTGGACCGCCGCTACCGCTTCAAGAAGGGCTCCGGTCTGCCGGTGAAGGTTCCGGTCATAGAGATGATCGAGATCGGTGCGGGCGGGGGGTCCATCGCCCGGGTCGACTCCCTGGGGCTACTGAAGGTGGGTCCTGATTCGGCAGGCGCCGATCCCGGACCGGTCTGTTACTCCCGGGGCGGGATCTCTCCCACGGTCACGGACGCAGATCTCGTTCTCGGCTATCTGGACCCCGATTACTTCCTCGGCGGCGCCATGAATCTGGATGTGGGCGCCGCCGAGGCCTCCATCGCTCGAAGAATCGGCGATCGGCTGGGGATGTCGGTGCCCGAGGCCGCCTGGGGGGTTCACCAGGTCGTGAACGAGGCCATGGCCAACGCCGCCCGGGTCCACGTCGTGGAGCGGGGGAAGAACCCTAGAGCCCTGCCGGTGGTCGCCTTCGGAGGCGCCGGACCGGTCCATGGCTACGGTGTCGCCGAGCTGCTCGGTAGCACCGAGTTGGTGCTGCCCTACGGCGCCGGGGTTACCAGCGCCATGGGGCTCCTGGTGGCGCCGCTCGCCTTCGACTTCGTGCGGTCCTACTACGGAAGGCTGGACGAGCTGGATTGGGGTGAGGTGAACGGCATCTTCGAGGAGATGGAGCGGGAGGGGACCGACCTTCTGGTCGAGTCGGGTGCCGGCCCGGACGAGATCACTCACACCAGGACAGCTGACATTCGCTACGTGGGCCAGGGCCACGAGATACGGGTTCCGATCCCCGACGGGACGCTGACGGTCCGCCAGCGCCCGACGATATACGAGGAGTTCGACCGGGTCTACCAGAGCCTCTACGGCCGGGAGGGGCCTCCGGTCGGGCTGGAGGCACTCACCTGGCGGGTGGTGAGCCGGGGGCCACGGCCCATGTCTGTCGAGGCGGTCAGGGAGGACGTGACCGGCGATGCGGAGGCGGCCCGCAAGGGTGAACGCCCGGCCTTCTTCCCGTCGGCGGGGGGATTCGTCACCACGCCGGTCTACGACCGCTACCGGCTTGGTCCCGGCTCGACCATGGCCGGACCCGCGATCATCGAGGAGCGGGAGTCCACGGCCATCATCGGGCCGGGTGGCCTGGTGCACGTGGACGACCGGTTCAACATCGTCGTCTCGCTGGGAGGGGGAGCATGACCACCCGGACGCGCTTGGATCCGGTTCTCATCGAGGTGCTCTGGAGCCGGGTGCTGTCGGTCGTCAACGAGCAGCAGGTGGCCTTGCAGCGGACGGCCTTCAGCACCATCGTGCGAGAGACCCAGGACCTCGCCTGCGGGGTCTTCGACACCAACGGTTGGATGATGGCCCAGTCGGTCACCGGGACCCCCGGGCACATCAACGCCATGGCCACCGGCGTGCGCCACTTCCTGAAGCAGTACCCCCCCGGCACGCTGAACCCCGGCGACGTGTTGATCACCAACGATCCCTGGATGACCGCGGGCCAGATCAATGACATAACGGTGTTGACGCCGGTCTTCAAGAACGGCATCGAGGTTGCCTACTTCGCCAACACCTGCCACGCGGCCGACATCGGCGGGCGGATCCTGTCAGCCGAGGCCCGGGAGGTGTACGAGGAGGGTCTGCGCATCCCCATCATGAAGCTGTACGACCGGGGCGCCATCAACCAGGATCTGATCTCCATCGTCCGTGCCAACGTCCGCACCCCTGACGAGACGGTGGGCGATCTGTATGCCCAGACCTCCTGCAACGATGTCGGCGCCCGGGCGCTGCTCGGCTTCATGGACGAGTTCGATCTCGACTCGATCGATCCTCTCTCCCACGAGATCATCAGCCGCTCGGAGGAGGCGATGCGCGGCGCCATCCGAGAGATTCCCAACGGCGTCCACGAGCACGAGACCTGGAGCGATGGATTCGAGGAACCGATCCTGATCAAGGCGAGAGTGACCATCGAGGACGAGGACATCCTCATCGACTTCGCCGGCTCGTCGCCGGAGAGCGTCCGGGGCATCAACGTGGTCTTCAACTACACCCACGCATACGCCTCGTTCGCGATGAAGGCGGCCATCAGCCCCGATGTTCCGCACAACGA
Organism: bacterium; assembly: GCA_028821235.1. NCBI lineage: Bacteria > bacterium. Next base: position 90,842 of record JAPPGV010000081.1, on the reverse strand, counting down.
CGGGGCCTTCCGTCCGGTGCACGTGTCGGCCCCTCCCGGGTCGATCCTCAACTGCCTGGAGCCGGCCGCGGTGGCCTCCCGGCACATCATCGGCCATTTCCTGCCCGGGGTCGTGTTCGGGGCGCTGGCGGAGGCTCTGCCCGACCGGCTCATGGCACCCGGTTCCGACCCGATCTGGATCTCGATCTGGCGGGGGCGGCCCCGGCGGTCGAACGACCGGTTCACCTTCAGCCTGTTCCAGTGCGGCGGGGCTGGGGCGCGGGCGGCCAAGGACGGCCTCAACACGACCGGCTTCCCGAGCGGCGTGGCGGGGGTGCCGGCCGAGTCCGTGGAGACCCTCACGTCGATGGTCCAGCACCGGCGGGAACTACGAACCGACTCCGGCGGAGCGGGCAGGTTCAGAGGTGGGCTGGGCCAGTGGACCGAGATGAGCTGTCGCACCGACGAGCCATGGACGGTCTCGGGCATGGTCGACCGCATCTCCTACCCGCCCGAGGGGCTGCTGGGTGGAGGGTATGGCGGGGCCGGCGAGTTCCGGATCGACGGCGCCACGGAAGCTCAGCCGAAACGCCTGCTGGTGCTCGACCCGGCCAGCCGCGTCCAACTCAACCTGCCGGGCGGCGGCGGTTACGGAGATCCGTTCACCCGGGATCCCGAGGCGGTCCTGTGGGATGTGATCGAGGGCTACGTCTCCGTGGAGGCGGCGAGGCGCGACTACGGCGTGGTGGTGGAGTACCTCGGCGAGGACGACCAGTTGGTGCGGCTCCCCGACCACTACCGCCTCGACCTGGAGGCGACCCGGAGACTCCGCGAGGCCAGGTAAACCGTTGATGGCGCGGTCGCCGACTAGTTCCTGGTAGGACCCGCCCTCTCCGTGGCCCGCTCCGGGGTTCAGTCTCCCTGCCGGGAAGGGTTGGAGCCAGGAAATCCCAGTCCCATCCAGGAGCGGCGCGACGGCTGGGGCTGCATCACGTCCCACTTCTTCATCTCGGACACATGCCTTCGTGTCATCGGTTCCACATGTCCGAGGACTCTCCTGCGGATCATCGGTCTCCAAGCCTTGTCACAGAGGCGGAAAGTGCGTGGATGGATCCTCATGGGCCAGTCCAGTTCGATCGATGGAAGGTCCCCGAGTCTGGATGTCATGAAGTGAGGCAGGGTACTCACGCGATCGCGGGCGAAGGAGAAGACGTAGCCTTGGTACAGGGGCTCGCGCTCGAGGAACTCATGTACGTCCTTGCGGTCGTACCGTCCCCAGTCGGCGTGGTGTCCTTCATCGACCACGGTACGGATCACATCCCTTCGCATGCACTTCGTGCATCGGTGGCAAGCGCTGCCGTCCCGCTCCATGCAGTAGACCACTCTTCCCGACCGGACAAGGTGGAGCGAGAGTGCCATGGTGAGGTACTCGCTCGCGCCGGATACGGGTGAGAAGAGGGGTATTCCGATGTCGTCGAATGCCGATTGCCAGAAGTTCCCGGTCGGTCCGTGCCACTTTCTGGCTTTGAAACGGTTGTAGTAGCGAGTCCCTTTGTGAAGGAGGGTGCCCCCGAGGTTCGACCCCATGAGGATGATTCCGAACCGGTAGTCCGTTGCCATCAGTAAGGAAGTGGCAAACGCGCAGGTCCACCCGTGCCACCCGCCCGGATGCGAGACGTACCGTTGATTCGTAGTCACTACCCGGCCCCGGTCCGGACCCAGGTCTTGCACTATCTGATGAGCATGGGAGGGTACGAGGCAGCCATCCCTGATGTGGGCCTCATGCACTACGAATGCTTCGGGGAACATCTTGTGGACGGCGGAGGAGTCGATTCCACCCCCGAAGGAGAGAGCCATCTCCGATCCCACGTACCTTTCCATACGACGGTCCACGTTGTCGAAGCTGAATTGTCTTGTGAAGGAGGGCCTTCTGAAGGCCTTCTCCAGTCTCGGTGAGACCGGGTCGGGGAATACGACCCTCCGACCGATGAACGGGTAGAAGATGATCAGGCAGAGGAGACCGAGCAGGTCGGGATGGATGGATCCCACCGCGTAGTCGAAGGTTATCTCCTGTCCCGAATAGGTGATCCGTGTTCCGGGTCCTTCCTGCCTTGTTCCCGTGGATTCGTCGTCATCCTCGAAGATGGCGCGTATCGTCGAAGAGTCCTTGCCGGAGTCGAACTCGAACCTCATATATCGGCGACAGCGTAGTAATGGATCCGCCGCCGGTCCTCGGCGCGCCGCGGGTCTGGCTCAGGCGTAGCCCGGACCGTGAGAGGGAACATCTCGTCGAGACAGCCCCGCCCCGGGCAGGCCGGGACGCGCTCTACACCAAGGTGGCGGCCGTGGGGGAGGGCCCGATAGGCCGGAGCCCGTGGCCGCGGTCTTCGCGCTCTTGCTCCGGCTTCCCGGCTCCCGGTGGTGCCACGTCACTCGTAGGATGGAACCGCTAGCACCCTCTCGGGGGTCAGAGGTAGCCGGCTGGCCAGGCCGGGCCGGCCCAATGCGTGTTCTATAGCGGTTGCGATCGCCGCGGCCACTCCCGGGACGCCTCCCTCGCCCGCTCCCTTGATACCAAGCGGGTTGGTGGCGGTCCGGTCCTGCTCGCCGATGAGGGCGGTCATGGTCGGCGTCTCGGCGAGAGTGGGCAGCAGGTAGTCCATGAACGATCCGCACAAGGGGTTGCCGTCCCCGTCGTAGGCGAACTGCTCGTACAACGTGCCTCCTACCGCCTGGATCGCGCCTCCCTCCATCTGCCCCGCCACCAGCACCGGGTTGATCGCTCTGCCGAGGTCGTAGTACAGGATCAGCTGCTCGACCGCAACCTCGCCCGTCTCCGCATCCACCCGGACCACGGCCAGGTTGGCGCCGCACGGGTAGACCACCCGCTCCACTTCGAACACCGAGTCCACGGCCAGGCCCGGCTCGGACCTCCCGTACTTGCGGGCTGTCACGGGATGGAGCCGGGCGGCGGCCTCGAAGATCGACAGGCTGAACTCGGGCGACCCGGACACGAAGACGGAGCCATTCCGGTAGTACAGGTCGCCTTCGTCCACCTCGAAGTCCACGGCCGCTACCTGCTTTGCGATCCGCATCACCTCCTCGGAGGCCATCACGAGCGCGCTACCGGCGGTGACCGTCGATCGGCTGGCATAGCTCCCGATGCCGTAGGGGGTCCGGTCCGTGTCGAGTAGCTCCACCCGTACCCGGGCGTGATCCAGTTGGAGCCGGTCGGCCACGATCTGAGCCAGGACGGTGCGGATGCCCTGGCCGACCGAGGAGCATCCCGATCGGACCCGGACCAGACCGTCGGGGTCAACCTCCACCGTGCCGGTCTCCCACGGACCCAGGCCCGACTTCTCCATGAACATCGCCACGCCGACCCCCACCTTCTCTCCCCCTTCACGGCGTCGCTCCAAGGCCTGCCAGTCGAACGACTCGACGAGCCCGTCGAGGATGCTCGGGAAGTCGCCGTCGCTGAAGAGCATCGGCTCCCCGGTCGACGACAGCGGGCGGGAATACGGGATCTGATCGGGCTTGATCAGGTTGCGGCGCCGTACCTCGACCGGGTCCATGCCGATCTCGGTGGCGTACAGGTCGATGAGCCGCTCCCGCACGAAGCTGGATTCGAACCGGCCGGGAGCCCGGTACGTACCGGTGGGGGTCTTGTTGGTGACCACGCAGCGGGCCGTTCCCCGGTATGCCTCCAGGTCGTAGGGGCCGGGGATCATCGACAGTGTCAGGTCCGCCACCCGGATGCTATGGGTGCGGGCGTAGGCGCCCATGTCCATGTCGAAGTCCGATACGATGGCGGAGATACGGCCCTCCCGGTCACCGGCGATGCGCGCCCGATGGAGCTGCTCGCGAGAGTGGTTGGCCGTCAGGAGGTGTTCCCTACGGTCCTCGATCCAAGCTACGGATCGACCCAGCCGGTCGGCCACCCACACCGCCAGAACATCCTCGGGGTACAGCTCGCCGCGCACGCCGAAGCCTCCCCCCACCGCCGTCTCGCGCATGCGCAGGCGACTTGGAGGCATGCCCAGCAGTTCGGCGGTGGTCGCCATGTTCCAGTGCGGCACCTTGGTCGCGCCATGGACGGTGAGCCGTTCGCCGGCCGGGTCGAACTCGACCACCATGCCCCGCGTCTCCATCGGGACGCCGCTGTGGCGGCCGATGCCCAGTTCGGCTTCGACCACCACCTCCGCCTCCTCAAAGGCCTGTTTCGGGTCGCCGAAGCGGGCTTTCAGGGTGGTGACCAGGTTCTCCGAGTCGAACAGGCGTCGATCGGGCCGGTCCTCTGCGCCGGTATGCAACATCGGTGGGCGGGCGTCGATGTCCGCGAACACCAGATCGGCGCCGTCCTCCGCCACGTACCGATCCCGGGCCACCACCACGGCCATCGGCTCGCCGACATAGCGCACCCGGTCGTGGGCGATGATCGGTTGCAGGTAGGGGGTCACTGTCTCGTCGAACGAGACCCGGGGCGGGATCCTGGGAATGCCTCCGAGCGACTCGCTCAAATCTTCAGCGGTGAACACCGCCTCCACTCCCGGCAGCCGGCGCGCCTCGGAGCAGTCGATGTTCCGGAGTGTGCCGTGGGCGACGGGCGCCCTGACCACCACCATGGTGAGCATGCCCGGAAGGCGGACATCGGCTACGTAGCGGGCCCTTCCGGCCAGCAGCGGAGGGTCCTCGTGGCGCCGGACGGAGCTTCCGATACCACCGGCAGGCGCCGGCCGCTGGGGTGGGGTCATGGGACGGTAAAGGCCTCGGGTTGGCGCCCGGATACTACACTCCGGCCCTCATGAAGCCCGCTCCCTTCGACTACCACCAGGCCCGATCCGTGGCCGAAGCGGTAACCCACCTCGGCGAGTACGGCTACGAGGCCAAGGTGCTGGCCGGCGGCCAGAGCCTGGTGCCGGCCATGAACTTCCGCCTGGCCCGCCCCGCGGTCCTGGTCGACATCAACCCGCTGGACGAGCTCGACTATCTCGAGGAGGACGGCGACACCCTCCGGATCGGAGCGATGGTCCGCCACGTGACCTTCGAGCGACCGGTCACGGAAGGCCCCACCGGCCGTCTCCTGACCATGGCCGCCCACCACGTCGGCCACCTACCGATAAGGATCAGGGGCACGTTCGGGGGCAGCCTGGCTCATGCCGACCCGGCCGCCGAGTGGTGTGTGATCGCCCTGCTCCTGGATGCGGAGCTGTCGACCCGAAGCCCGTCCGGCGGTCGTGACATCCCGGCGGGGGGCTTCTTCCAGACGGTGTTCACCACCGCTCTCGAACCAGAGGAGCTCTTGGTGGAGGCTCGCCTTCCCAAACTCTCCCCGGACACCCGGGTGGGGTTCCAGCAGTTCAGCCGCCGGGCCGGCGATTTCGCCCTGACCATGGCCGCAGTGGCCTTCGAGTCCGATGACGGGCGGGTCGCGAACGCCCGGATCGCGCTCGGTGGCGTGAGCGATCGCCCGCTCCGGGCCGGCGAGGCTGAGCAGGCACTGGAGGGCCAGCCTGCTACAGAGGAGTCATTCCGCGCCGCCGCCGAGATCGCCGCTCTCGAGATCGACGCTATCGGCGACATCCACGGGTCCGCCGGTTACCGGCGGGACCTGGTGCGCGCCCTGACCCGACGAGCTCTTGAGCAGGCGATCGCCGCGTGATCCCGTGGATCGGGCAGCCGCTCCCGCGCTTCGAGGATCCGCCCCTGCTCACCGGCGAGGGCCGGTTCGTAGCCGACCTCACCGGGGATGCCTCCTTCCTGAGGTTTGTCCGTAGCCCGGTCGCCCACGGCCGGATCGTCTCCATCGAGGCACCCGAGGGGATCACTGCCTTCACCGCCGAGGACCTGAGGGAGGTGCGTCCCATCCGGCCGCTGCTTCACCGTCCGGACTTCCGCCCCATCGAGCAGCCGGTGCTGGCTTCCCGCAAGGTCCGCTTCGTGGGTGAGCCCGTGGCTGTGGTGGTGGCGGGCACGCCCGAGGAGGCGGAGGATGCCGCAGAGCAGGTCTTCGTGGACATCGAGCCTACGGACCGGGTGGTCAGCGCCCCCGAAGCCATCCGCCCCGGCGCGCCGGCTGTTCACGACCACTTGGAGGACAACGTGGTTGTCGACGCCCGCTTCGAGACCGAGCGGGTGGACGAGGTCTTCTCCGCCGCCGCGGTGGTGGTGGACTTCGATCTGCGCTCCCGGCGCCAGAACGCCCTCCCTCTGGAGGCTCGAGGCTCCGTCGCCGCGTACGACCCGCGCTCAGGGCGGACCACCCTCACGGCTTCCGTCCAGTCGCCTCACGTGGTCCGCACCGTCCTGGCGGACCTGCTCGGCATGCCCGAGTCGGACCTGAGGGTGGTGGTCCCCGATGTGGGAGGAGCGTTCGGGCAGAAGTTCTGCCTGGCGCCCGAGGACGTGGTGACGGCCTGGGTGGCGAGACGGCTCCGTACCACGGTGTCGTGGGTGGAGGATCGGCGCGAGAACCTGATGTCCTCCTTCCACAGCCGCGACCACCACTACCGGGTACGGGGCGCCTTCGACGCCGACGCCCGGTTGCTGGCGGTGGATGCCGACCTGCTGTGCAACATCGGCGCCTACTCCTGCTACCCGGTGACCTGCGGGGTGGAGCCGCTGATGGCGCTGGCCGAGTTCCCGGGGCCCTACGACTTCCGTACCTACCGGGTCCGGTCCCGGGGCGTCACCACCAACACCTGTCCCATGGCGCCCTACCGCGGGGTGTCGAGACCGGTGATCACCCTGGCCATGGAGCGCCTCATGGACCTGGCGGCGGTCCGCTTCCGGATCGAGCCTGCCGAGGTTCGCCGCCGCAACCTGATATCGGAGTTCCCGTACACCTCGGCCACCGGCCTGGTGTACGACGAGGGTTCCTACGTGGAGTCCCTGGACCGGGCCGTCGAGGCGATCGGCCTGGAGGACTTCCGGCGCAGCCAGGCAGCGGCCCGAGCTGAGGGCCGCTACCTCGGGATCGGCCTCTCCGTGTTCTCGGAGCGCACCGGCTACGGGACATCGGCCTTCGCTGCCCGGAGCATGGACGTGACGCCCGGATACGAGACCGTGGACCTGGCCATGGACCCGTCCGGCAACGTAGAGGCCCGGCTAGGGGCCTCGCCGCACGGCCAGGGTCTGGAGACCACCCTCGCCCAGTTGATCGGTGACCGACTGGGTGTGGAGCCGGCTCGGGTCCGGATCGTTCACGGCGACACCGACCGCACGCCGTACGGCTGGGGTACGTTCGCCAGCCGGTCACTGGTCATTGCCGGGGGAGCGGCCCGCCTGGCGTCCGACCGTCTACGGGCCAAGCTGGCCGCCATCGCATCCGCGGAGTTGGAGGCGGCGCCGGAGGACATCGTCATCATGGCCGGCCGGGCGACCGTGGCGGGTACGGATGCCGGGATCGAGGTGGCGGAGCTCGCCCGCCTCGCCTACCACTCCAGCCACCGCCTGGCCGCCGGCATGGACCCGGGCCTCACCGCTACGGCCACCTACGATCCGGCCGGGACCTTCTCCAACGCCTGCCATGTCGCGACGGTGGAGGTGGATCCGGAGACGGGCGGGGTGCGCGTGGACCGGTTCGTGGTGGTGGAGGACGCCGGGCGCCTCATCAACCCGATGATCGTGGACGGGCAGCTCCACGGTGGAGTCACCCAGGGCATCGCCGGCGCCCTGTACGAGGAGATCCTCTACGACCGAGATGGCAACATCCTCACCACCTCGCTCATGGACTTCCTGCCTCCCACTCTGGCCGAGGTTCCCACCATCGAGATTCACCACCTCGAGACCATCTCCGAAGCCACCATCACGGGCGCCAAGGGCCTGGGAGAGGGGGGCACCATCGGCGCCCCGGCCGCCGTCATCAACGCGGTCGCCGATGCGCTCCGTCCCCTCGGGGTCGAGATCGCCGAAGTGCCCGCGACCCCGTCCCGGCTGCGTAGGCTGGTAAGCGAGAGCGAGAGGATTCCCGCATGAGCGAGCGAACCAAGGTCGACGTCACCCTGGCGGTCAACGGCCGGCCCTACCGCGTCCGGGTGGAGCCCCGGCGCACGCTGGCCGACACCCTCCGAGACGATTGCGGCCTCACCGGAACCCACCTGGGATGCGAGCACGGCGTGTGCGGCGCCTGCACGATCCTGGCCGACGGCCAACCGGTCCGGGCCTGCCTGATGTTCGCCGTCCAGTGCGAGGGCATGGACCTCCGCACTGTGGAGGACCTGGCCGACGGCGACCGGCTCCATCCGATCCAGCAGGCCTTCTGGGACAACCACGGGCTCCAGTGCGGCTTCTGCACTCCGGGGTTCCTGATGCTGGCGGCCGGGTACCTGGAGCAGAATCCCGATCCCGACGAGGACGAGTTGCGAGCGGTGCTGTCCTCCAACCTGTGCCGCTGCACCGGGTACCAGAACATACTGAAGTCGGTGCGCCAGGCCGCCGAGGTCATGCGGGCATGAGCTATGTCGGTAGCTCGGTCAGAAGGATCGAGGACCGACCTCTACTGACAGGAAAGGCCCGGTTCGCCGCCGACCTGTGCCTTCCCGACCAGCTGCACATGAGGGTGGTGCGCTCACCCGTGGCCCATGGCCGACTGCTCGACATCGACACTTCGGAGGCGCTCGCCATGGACGGCGTGGAGGCGGTCTGGACCCGGGAGGACATCCGGGAAGTGCCGCCGATCGACTTCCGTATGCCCTGGGTGGAGGGTCTGGAGCGGTTCCGCCAACCCATGCTCGCCGGCGACCACGTCCGCTACGTGGGGGAGCCGGTCGCGATCGTGCTGGCCGAGGACCCCTACCTGGCCGAGGACGCCGCCGAGCTGGTCTTCGCCGGTATCGACGAACTCGATCCGGTGGTGGATCCGGTGGCGGCCGGGCCCGGGGCCATCGAGACGACGGTGGTGGAGAAGGCCTACGGGGACCTCGAGGAAGCGTTCGGGGACGCTCCGGTCGTGGTGGAGATGGAACTGGCGGTGGGGAGGCACTCCGGCGTGCCCATGGAGACCAGGGGAGCGCTGGCTCACTATGACGCGACAAGGTCGGTGCTGGAGATGTTCGGCGCTGCCAAGGTACCCCACCACAACCGGGCCGCCATCGCCTCCATGCTCGGCCTGCCGCTCGGCGCCGTCGTTCTCCGGGAGGGTCATGTGGGAGGGGGGTTCGGGATCAGGGGAGAGCTCTATCCCGAGGACGTGCTGGTGTGCCTGGCCGCCCTCCGCCTGGGGCGCCCCATCCGCTGGGTGGAGGATCGCCGGGAGCACATGCTGGCCGCCAACCACTCCCGGGATCAGGTCCACCGGATAAGGGCGGCGGTGGAGCCCGACGGCTGGATCAGGGGCGTGATCGACGAGTTCTGGGTGGACCAGGGGGCCTACCTGCGGACCCATCAGGTGACGGTCACGGAGCTGACCACCTCCATGCTCCCGGGACCGTACGCCTGGCCCGCGTACCGGAGCCGCGGCCATGTGATGCTCAGCAACAAGACCCCGTGCGGCACCTACCGGGCCCCCGGCCGGTACGAGAGCACCTTCGTCCGCGAGCGCCTGATCGACGTCATAGCCCACCGGATCGGTCTCGACTCGGCCGAGGTTCGCCGCCGCAACCTGGTCCTGCCGGAGCGCATGCCCTTCAAGCGGGGGATCACCGCGCTCGGTACCGAGCTGACCTACGACTCCGGCGACTACCCGGGTCTCCTGGATCGCACCCTCGAGTACCTGGACTACGAGCTTCTGACCGCCGATCTCTCGCGGAGGCGGTCGGATGGCGAGTCGGTGGGCCTCGGCATGGGCTTCTTCGTGGAGAAGAGCGGTCTGGGTCCGTTCGACGGGGTCAAGGTCACCGTGGACGAGGCGGGGCACGTGCTGGTGATCACCGGCGCGGCTTCGATCGGCCAGGGCGTCGAGACGGTGCTCGCGCAGGTGTGCGCCGACACGCTGGGTGTGGGAATCGAATCGGTCCGGGTGCGTCACGGCCAGACCGATGACCTCGCCTACGGGATGGGCGCTTTCGCCAGCCGGGTCACCGTCATGTCCGGCTCCGCCACCTTGATCGCTGCCCGCCGCGTGCGACGCAAGGCCTTGGAGGTGGCGGCCGCGGTGCTGGAGGCGGATCCGGGTGACCTCACCATCGACCGCGGGCGGGTGTTCGTCCGGGGCTCGGCGGGCGGGCCGGCCATCACCCTGGGTGAGGTGGCGCAGAGGCTCCGTCCCGGCCTGACCGGCGGCGAGCCCGGCCTCACCGCCGAGGGCTGGTTCCGGGCGGACCACATGGTCTATCCCTACGGCGTCCACGCCGCGGTCGTCCGGGTGGATCCCGACTCCGGCCTGGTCGAGGTGGAACGGCTCGTGGTGTGCTACGAGGTCGGCAAGGCGGTCAACCCGGAACTGGTCAACGGCCAGATCGCCGGTGGCGCCGCCCAGGGCATCGGGGGCGCCCTGCTCGAGGACTTCGCCTACGACGAGTCCGGCCAGCCCCTCGCGGCCACGTTCATGGACTACCTGATGCCGACCATCACCGAGATGCCCGAAGTGGAGGTGCTGCTGCTCGAGGAAGCGCCCAGCCCGCTCAACCCGCTCGGCGTCAAGGGCGCGGGTGAGGGGGGCATCACGGCGGTGGGGGCGGCCATCGCCAACGCCGTGGCTGACGCCCTGGGCTGTCCCGAGGAGGTGACCCGCCTGCCGTTGAACCCTGAGCGGGTCCGCCGCCTCGCCGCCGACACAGCCTGAGGGAGTCTCCAGGTCAGGGAGACCCGGCCGGGTGATGATGCCCGAGCCGGCCGTTACCTCGTCCACGAAGGTGCGTGCCCGGCCGACTCTCGGCAGGCTCGCGAGGTCGGAGCGTGAGGATTAATGCCGGGATTCTCAGCCGTGGTCTGTCTGCCATGGCTAGTGTCCGCATATCGGATAGGGATTCCGGTATATGGGCACATCGGCGGGCGCGTCCCGGGTTCGTGGCTGGTAGCGGGAGTTCGGTTCGATGCGTACTGGTACGAGAAGAGATAGCTCGGGCCCGGAGCGGAGCCAAAGCAGGCACGGGTAGGAAGGAGAGGGCAACAGATGAACAAGCGCAGTTCATGGCTACGCGTGTTGGCGGTAATGGCCGTCCTGGTGGTGATCGCCGCCTGCGGCGAGGACGCGGAGGAGCCGGCCGCGACGACCGCGGCGCCGACGACCGCGGCGCCGACGACCACGGCGGCACCAGAGCCGCAGGAGCCTATCAAGCTGGGAACCATCTGGTTCAACTCCGGAGTGGCGGTCGGGCTGGGCGACATCATGCGCAACGGCTTCGACCTGGCGGTAAAGGAGCAGAACGAGGCCGGCGGCCTACTGGGACGCGAGATCGAGGTCGTCGACTACGACGAGGGCTACTCGGCGGACGAGTCGGTTGCCTCGGCGCGCAAGGCCATAGCGGACGGAGTGGCTGGAATCGCCGGTGGCAACGATGCCACCACTTGTGTGGCGATGAAGGATGTGGCCGCGGAGGTCGGCATCCCGCTCGTGGTGACCGCCTGCGGCTCCGAGTTGATTACGGCCGAAGGCTACGAGGGCGTGGTTCATATCCGGGCCCCGGTCAAGCAGAGCCAATCGGACAGCAACGCCCTCTCGGTGCTGGCCCGCTGGATGATCGAGCAGGGCTACAAGAGGGTCCAAGGTGTCGGCGTCGACTCCGACTGGGTGCGCCTCACCCACGATGAGTTCACGCGCATCTTCGCCGAGGAGGCACCAGGCGACTTCGAGTACACGGGCATGGTGTACTTCCCGTACGGAACCGCCGAGGCCAGGGTCGAGGTGACGAAGGGCGTCGGGAACGAGCCTGACCTTCTGTACCTGGGACTCTGGGGCAAGGACGTGGTGGTCAACGCCGTTCAGGCCGCCCGGGAGATCGGCTACGAGGGCGACATCATGATCAACGAGGTCGTGTTCACGCCGCCCGAGGTGGAGGCCCTGGGCGATCTGGCTGAAGGCGTCTACAGCTCGACGGGGTGGATTCTCGACGAGTCGATCCCGGAGGCCGCCGCCTTCTCCGAGGCGTACGAGGCCGAGTTCGGCGCCGCTCCGGACTGGTGGTCGGAGCTCGGCTACACGGCTGCCAAGCAGCTGATGGCGGCTATCGAGGCGGCCGGTTCCACGGACTACGCCGCGGTTGCCCCGCTGATGAACGACGAGCACGGTTTCACCACTCCGCGCGGCAAGCCACTGCGCTTCAACGAGAAGGGACTGCGGCTCGTAGACGACTGGATCATCATCCAGGCGCAGGGCGGCGCTCTATTGCCCGTGGACGCCGTTCCGCTCGCCGGCTAACCGACATTCCGTAACTTCAGGCGCATCGGTCCGAGCCCGTTCAACCGGGCCGGACCGGTGCACCGTCCGAGGACGAGGGGAGGTCAAGAGTGGAGCGCGCTTACACACCGGTCGAGGAGTCGCTCTTCGAGGCCATAGGCTCCCGGAGCCGGTGGAACGATGTGGTCAGGGCAGGCAACACCCTGTGGGTGACCGGGCAGTTGGGATGGGACAAGACCACCGGGGTCCTTGCGGACACACTCGAGGGTCAGGTGGAGCAAGCTCTGGAGAACCTCAAGAGCGCTCTCGAACGCGCGGGCGCCACTCTGGCCGATGTGGTCCTGACCAGGGTGTATCTCGTCGATCATGACCATTACCACCGGTACGAGCCCATCTATGACCGGTACTTTCCGAGTCAGCAGCCGGCCCGGGTGTCAGTGGTGGTGGCGGAGTTGATCCACCATGCCCTGTTCGACATCGAGGCTGTGGCTGTGATCGGCGACGATGGCTGATCATTCCGCGGCTCGGCCGCCGGGTGGGTCCGGGAACGCGGGCGACGTAGGCGGGAGCGGACGCTACCTCATGTGCTCGCTCCCGGATCGAGTGCCGGCCCGGGAAACCGGTCCAGCACCCTCCTGAGTCCGGACGGAAGGAGGAGAACACTTGATCAAGACGGTAACCCTGCTGGCAAGGAGACCCGACCTCACCAGCGAGCAATTCCACGATCATTGGAAGAACGTCCACGCTCCCCTGGTGCTCGCCATGTCCCGGGTCCGCCGGTACGTCCAATGCCGGCCTCTCGTGGTCCCGGGCCGGGAGGCGCCCTGCGACGGGATAGCCGAGGTCTGGTACGACAGCGTGGAGGATTTCCTAGCCACCGCCGATTCCCAGGAGTATGAACGGCTACTGGCTGACGAGAAGAACTTCATGGGCGCCAAGACGCAGGATTCGGTGTTCGTGATCGTTGAGGAGGACGAGATCCTTGCCGGATAGGCTCGCCGTCCAAGCATGACCAAGGGTCCGACCCACGACCGAGGGTCCCTCCCGAAGGGTCTCCGGATACTGGCCGCCTTCGACGAGAAGCACTCTGCACTCTCGGTCGCCGAGATCGCCCACCGGACCCAGATCAGCCGGGCGAGTGTGTACCGTCTGACGGGCGCGTTGGAGGACCTGGGATACATTCACAGGACCGGGCGGCTCTTCCGGCCTTCCAAGAAGGTCTTGCATCTGGGAGTGGCCGCGGTCGAATCGCGGGAGTTTGTCGACCACATCTACCCCCACCTGGATCAGATGAGCCGGGAACTGCCCGATGCGACCGCCGTCAACTACGGCGTCCTGGAGGACACCGAGATTGTCTACCTGGCGCGACGGCACCGCGACGACATCATCACCATCAACCTCCGGGTCGGTAGCAGGCTCCCGGCTCATTTGAGTTCTCTGGGCAAGGCCATCCTCGCCGCCATGCCGGAGCAGGATGCCGAGGCGACGCTGGAGAAGATGACGTTCGAGAAGCGGACCGCCACCACGATCACCAGCGCGGCCGACTACCGGGCGGAACTCGAAGAGGTGCGGCTCAAGGGCATCGCTCTGAACGATCAGGAGCTGACGATCGGATTGCGGTCGGTAGCTGCCCCGGTCTTCTACCGGGCAGAGGTCATAGGGGCGGCCGGAGTGGCCACCCTCGCAACCAGAGCCGACATCGCAACACTCGAGAGCTTGTACGGTCCGGTCCTCAAGTCCTTCGCGGAACGGATCAGCGAGGAGGTATCGGCCATACGTTTCGACGGCAGAGTGCCGATCCACGGCTAGCCATGAACCGGTCGTCTCCATCGAGGCTGTTGGCCGCCGACCGAGCGGGATCCCGGTCGTGAACTGGGACATCGTCTTCCAGCAGCTCTGGAACGGCCTGCTCAACGGCTCGATCTACGTGATCTTCGCCGCCGGCCTCAGCCTGGTGTTCGGCGTGATGAGGGTGATCAACATGGCACACGGCGAGCTGACCATGCTCGGCGCCATGCTGCTGTTCACCGTTACCAGCGGGCTCGGCCTCGGCTACTTCACCGGGGCTGCGCTGGTCGTCATCCTGATGGCTCTGGCCGGTTTTCTGGTCAACCGTGTTACGGTCCGTCCCTTCCTGGGCCACTCGGAACTGGTGGTGATCCTGTCCACCGTGGCTCTCAGCTTCATGCTGCTCAACGGAAGCCTGGTGGTATGGGGATCGGAGCCCAAGGGGGTCGATGAGCCCTTCAACGAGATCGTCAAGGTGGGCGGTGTCTACGTCACCACCGCCGGCATGCTGCTGGTTGGCGTGTGCTTCACGGCGGTGTTGGGGCTCTACCTGATGCTCACCCACACCAAGCTGGGCAAGAAGACAAGGGCCACCGGCCAGAACCTGTTGGGAGCGCGCCTGATCGGCATCAATACAACCGCGGTCTATGACACGACCCTGATAGTCGCCTCCGGTCTGGCCGCCCTAGCGGGCGTGCTGATCGTGCTGGTATCGGCCGCTTCGCCCAACCTGGGCCAACCACTGCTCATCACGGGTTTCGCGGTCGTGATCGTGGCCGGGATGGGGAACGTGGCGGGCGCGGTGGCGGTGGGGCTCTTCCTGGGGGTAACCGAAGCGTTGTTCGGCCAGTTCATCTCCACCTATTACCGCCAGGGCTACCTCTACGTGGTGATGATCATCGTTCTCCTTCTGCGGCCGCAGGGCCTGTTCGGGAGGAGGTGAGGTGAGGTGAGGTTGTCCTCGGGCATCTGGGTGGGAGCACCGACCCTGGTCGCGGCCCTGCTGCTGCCCTTGGTGCTGTTCACGAATCCCTACAACCGCGGCCTGCTGGTCCTGATCGTGATATACGCGGTGGCCGGGCTGAGCCTCGACTACATCATGGGCGAGATGGGCCAGTTCTCGTTCGGGCACGCCGCCTTCTGGGGCTTCGGCGCCTATGTGTCCGCCAAGCTCGCCCTGGACCTGGGAGTCTCTCCATGGATCGGCTTCGTGGCGGCGCCGGTGGCCGCGGGCCTGGTGGGCCTCCTGATCGGCTACATCGCTCTGCGCCGCACGCGCGGGCTGGAGCTGGCCATCGTCACTCTGGGTTTCGGGGTGCTGGCATGGACTGTGGCGCTCCGATGGAGGCCCGTCACCGGAGGTCCCTCCGGCCTGCGCCAGGTACCTCCGCCGAGTATCTTCGGTTGGGAGATCCGCTCCGAGCTGGCCTACTACTACTTCGCGCTCTTGCTGCTGCTGGTGGTCGTCTTCGTCTTGTCGAGGTTGCGGAGATCACGCTTCGGGCGGGCGGTGCGGAGCATCCACGAGAATGAGGACCTAGCCCGCTCCGTGGGAGTATCGGCCACGAAGTACTACGTGATCGCCTTCGCGTTCGCGTGTTCGCTGGTGGGTTTCTCCGGAGCCCTGTATGCCCATCACTTCCGGTTCGTGAATCCCAACCTGCTCGGTCTCCAATACATGTTCATCTTCCTGATAGTCGTTCTGGTCGGCGGGACGGGAAGCCTGTGGGGACCGGTTCTGGGAGCGTTGATATTCGTGCTGGTCAGCGAGTGGTTGCGGGTCCTCCAGGAATACCGGTTCCTGATCTTTGGCGTGGTGTTGCTGCTCGTGGTCTTGTTCATGCCGACCGGCGTATTCCCCACCATGCGCAGGGTCATCCGGCGGGTGGTTGAACGGCGGGGCTCCGACCGAGCCGCCAACGCGCCGGACGCAGATGATCGGGCCGACCGGACCAGGGCGGGCTAGATGGCGCTTCTGGAGACGACCGGATTGACCAGGCTCTTCGGGGGCCTGCGCGCCGTGGACCGCCTGGATCTGCGGGTGGAAGAGGGTGAGATCATGGGCCTGATCGGGCCCAACGGTTCCGGGAAGACCACCGCTCTCAACCTGATCACGGGTTTCATCAAGCCCACCGAGGGAGCGGTCACCTACGAGGGTGAAGACGTGACCGGCTCGCCGCCACACGATCTCGCCGGCCGCGGGCTCGTGCGGACCTTCCAGATCACGACCCTGTTCGAGAACCTCACCGTGCGGGACAACGTCCTGCACGGGAGCCATCTCGACAACCCCACCTCCCTGATCGGCGCCCTGACCCGTTCACGCAGGCATCGGGAACAGCATGCCGCCCTCGATGCGCGAGTCCTGGAGACCCTGGCGTTCGTCGGTCTCGAGCGGCGCATCGACGCGGTGGCCCGCGACCTCTCGGCGGGAGAGCATCGCTATCTGGAGATTGCCATCGCCCTGGCGGCCAAGCCCAGGATGTTGTTGCTGGACGAACCCGCCACCGGCCTGAATCCGGAAGAGGCTGCTTACCTCATGAACCTGATCAGGACGCTGCGGCGGCGAGGCGTCACGGTGCTCCTGATCGAGCACAACATGCGCCTGATCACCAACATCTGCACCCGGGTTACCGTGCTCAACTTCGGCGCGAAGATTGCCGAGGGCACTCCGGAGGAGATAGTGGAGAACGAGGCCGTGGTCACGGCATACCTGGGGAAGCGTCGCGGTGCTTGAGATCGATTCCCTCAACGTGAGCTACGGGCGGGTGCAGGTGCTCTTCGACGTCTCCATCAGCCTTGGCGAGGGCGAGCTGGTGACCGTCATCGGAGCGAACGGCGCCGGGAAGACCACCTTGCTGCTCACAGTCTCGGGGGTGTTGAGACCGCAGACCGGAACCATCACCCTGGCAGGTGAGCGGATCGACAACCTGAGACCACACGAGATAGTCGGGTTGGGAGTGGGTCACGTGCCGCAGGGTAAGGAGCTCTTTCCGGCCATGACCGTTCTGGAGAACCTGGAGATGGGCGCCCATCGGGTCAAGGCGGAGAGAGAGTATCGAGAACGGCTGGAACGCGTCCTCGGCTACTTCCCCCGGCTCTCCGAGCGGGTCCGTCAACGCGCCGGAACCCTGAGCGGCGGGGAGCAGCAGATGCTGGCGATCGCCCGGGCCCTGATGGCCGCTCCTCGCCTCCTGTTGCTGGACGAGCCCTCGGCAGGTCTGGCGCCCATCATCGTCGACCAGCTGGCTGAGATCATCGTCGACCTCAACCGCGCCGGCTTGACGGTGTTGCTGGTGGAGCAGAATGCGTTTCTCGCCCTCGAACTGGCCCGCAGGGCCTATGTGATGGAGTCCGGCATCGTGGTCGAGAGCGGGGAGACGGGCTCGGTTCTAGAGAGCGACCTCGTCCGCCGGGCCTACCTGGGGCTGTGATGGACGGCTTGCAGATCGGCGTCGACATCGGAGGGACCTTCACCGACTGGGTCATGGTCGGCCGGGATGGCGGGGTGCAGGTGGTCAAGACTCCCACCACACCCGTCGCCTTCACCGGAGTGTTCGACGCCATGGACGCGGCCGGCGTGACCGGGGACAGGATCCGCTCCTTCGCCCACGGGACCACCCTCGGCACCAACGCGCTGATCGAGCGCCGTCTGCCCCGGGTCGGGATGATCACCACCAAGGGCCTGACGGCGGTGTTGACCCAGGCTGCCCGGGGCGCCAAGGAAGACATCTGGGACATCTATCACGAATCGCCCCGGCCTTCGATCGTCAAGCCCCGAGACCGCTTGGAGGTCACCGAGAGGACGCTCAGTTCCGGGGAGATACGCGCCCGGCTGGACGAGGACGAGGCCAGGAAGGCAGCCCGGATCCTGGCAGCACGAGGAATCAGCACGGTCGCGGTGTGCTTCCTGCACTCCTATGCCAACGGCCGCAACGAAACGCGTATGAAGGAGATCATCCTGGAGGAGCACCCCGAGGCTCTGGTGCGCACCTCCCACGAGACCATTCCGCGCATCCTCGAATACGAGCGCTTCACCACCACCATCCTCAACGTCGCGCTGATCCCCCTCATGATTGACTACCTGCTCGCGCTGGAGCAGGGCCTTCACGATCGAGGCTACGGAGGCGACGCGCTCATAGTTCAGTCGGCGGGAGGTCTGATGGGGGTGGAGGCGACCACCGAGGTTCCGGTGAGGACCGCCAACTCCGGCCCTTCCGCAGGCGCGATCGCGGCCCGCGAGTTCGGATTCTTGGCCGGCTTTCCGAACGTCATCGGGTTGGACATCGGAGGAACGAGCACCGACGTCTCGGTGACCCTGGAGGGAGAGGTCCGGACCACCCAGGCCTGGGAGGTGGAATGGGGCCATCCGATCATGTTCCCCGCGGTCGACATCATCACCGTGGGCGCGGGCGGGGGATCGGTGGCCTGGTTCGATCCGGGTGGAAAACTCCGGTCCGGCCCGCAGAGCATGGGCGCAGTTCCCGGTCCGGCCTGCTACGGCAAGGGAGGTGACCAGCCCACCAGCACCGACGCCCACGTGGTCCTGGGCAACCTGCGACCGGGAGCGATGCTGGGTGGGGCCATGGAGATATCCCCGCAGCTCGCCGAGCAGGTGATCGCCGACAAGATCGGACGGAGGCTGGGGAGCGACGCGGTCACCGCGGCCGCGGCCGTGATCGCGGTGGCCGAGGCCAATATGGCCAACGCAATCCGCCTGGCCACCCTGCGCCGCGGCCTGGACCCCCGTGACTTCGCCTTGGTGTCCTTCGGCGGCGCCGGGCCCTTCCACGGAGCGCGGGTTGCGGCCGAGTTGCGCATCCCCACCGTGGTGGTCCCGCCCAGCCCGGGGCTGACCTCGGCGCTCGGTTGCCTGATGGCCGACATCCGCCACGATCTGGGGGCCAGCATGTTCTATGGCGAGGCGGCGGCCGTAGACATCGACGCCATGAACGCCCGCTTCGACGAGATGGACTCACGGGTGCGAGCAGCCCTCGACCGGGAGGGAATACCCTCGGGACGCCAGTCCGTGGAGCGCAGCATCGACATGTGTTACGCCGGCCAATGGCGGGTGTTCCCGATGCCGGTCTCATCCGGCATCACCGCAGAGGGCCTGGCGGAGAGCGTCGAGTTCTTCAAGAAGACGTACCGGCAGCGGTTCACGTTCGATCTGGGGCCCCGCGAGGTCGAGATCCACGGTATCAACGTGGTCGGCACGGGCATCACCGAGAAATACCGGCCACGGCCGGTCCGGGCTGTCCCGACGGTCGACCCGGTGCGCGACCGGCGTCCGGTCTACTGGCGGGAGCAAGGGAAGCAGGTCGACACTCCTGTCTGGGGCCGATCGTCCCTCCCGGTCGGCTTCCGGACCGAGGGCCCCGCCATTGTGGAGCAGATGGACTCCACCACGTTGATACCTCCGGGAGTCTCGATGCAGGTGGATCGCTATCTCAACCTGATCCTCGACATCACCGGTGCCGGGGGTGGATCGTGAATCCGGAAGCCAGGATGAGCGAGGCCCCGTCGGAGGTGGATCCGGTCACCTTCTCGATCCTCTCGAGCGCGTTCGTCAGCCTGGTGGACGAGATGGTCGGCGCCCTCCAGGACGCGTGCCTGTCCTTCGTCATCTACGTGGGAGACGTCAGCGGAGGGCTTCTCAACGCCGAGGGAGAGTTGGTGGCGCAGGGGACCCGGGACGTGGCGGTTCATGTAGGGGCGCTCCAGCCCAGCACGGAGGCTGTCATCGAGGACTTCGGGGACAAGGAACGGGGGCTCGAGGAAGGCGATGTATTTGCCTTCAACGACCCGTACCGGGGCGGGACCCATCTCCCAGACATGACCTTCATAAGCCCGATCTTCTGGGACGGGCGGCTGGTCGCCTTCACCGCCACCAAGGGCCATTGGTCGGATGTGGGAGGAGCCACCCCGGGATCCATGAACGCCCTCGCCGCCGACATCCACGCCGAAGGCCTGGTGATACCGCCGCTCAAGGTGGTCTCGCGGGGTGTGATCCGCCACGACGTCCGCAACCTGATAATGGCCAACATCCGTATCCCGCTGAACGCGACCGGAGACCTGATCGCCCATATCGAGGCCGCCCGGGTGGGGGAGAGGCGGCTGCATGCTCTGATCACGAAGTACGGGCTGGACACGGTTCTGACCTCCATGGCGGAGGCCCTCGATCACTCCGAGCGGGAACTGGCCGCGGAGATCCTGCGCTGCCCGGAAGGGACCTGGGAGACAGAGGACTTCATCGACTACGACCCGCAAGCTCCGGAGGACGGCCCCGTAAGGGTTTCTCTCAAGATGACGATTCGCCACGACCCGCCCAAGGTGATCTACGACATGAGGGGTTCGGGACCCCCCGTCCGGTCCGGGATGAACGGCACCCACGGTTCCACGTTCGGGGCGCTGGTGGCGGGCACGAAGTACATCTTCCCCAAGCCCTCGATGAACGCCGGGTGGCTTCGCATCATCGAGGCGGTGTTCCCCGAGACCAGCGTGGTCAACGCAGTCCGGCCGTACGCGGTCTGCGGCGAGGTCTCCGGGGCCTACGAGAAGACCACCGCGTGCATCCAGCGGGTCTGGGCCCAGGTGGTGCCCCGCCGGTCGTTCGCCGGGAACTTCAACCTGGAGTACGTGGTGGCCGGAGGAGTGGACGACCGGCCGGGCCGGCACGACGCCTACTTCGTCTACTACCACTGGCACACCGGCGGATGGGGAGGAATGTACGGCGCCGACGGGCGGGACTGCGGCGCGGCCATATTCGGCCTGGGGATACTGAACCAGTCCAGCGAGGTGATCGAGAGGATGTGGCCGGTCACCTTCGATCGGCTGGCGCCAGTCACCGACTCGATGGGCGCGGGGAGATGGAGAGGGGGAGCAGGTCTGGAGTCGGTCCTCCGGGTGGAGAACACAGGCGGCGTCCGGCTGTCCTACATCGCCGACCGGGGAGAGGACGGCCCCGGCGGTCCTCGGGGCCTCTTCGGGGGATCGGACGGCATTCCCATCCGCGTGGTCAAGGACCTCGGCACGGACACGGAGCAGGATCTTCCCATCTATTTCGCTGACGAGTCCATCGGACAGCACGGCACCTTCTACCACGTCTCCTCGGGGGGCGGGGGTTACGGTGATCCCTTGCAACGGGACCCGGATGCGGTGCTGGAGGACGTCCTGGACAGGTACGTCTCGCTCGAAGCCGCCCGCCGCGACTACGGGGTGATGATCGAGGTCGGAGATGCCGATCTCCTGGATCACCGGATCGATGTCGAAGGCACCCGGGCTCTGCGGGCCCAACTCCGCGC
This sequence comes from bacterium, assembly GCA_028821235.1. NCBI lineage: Bacteria > bacterium. Next base: position 69,497 of record JAPPGV010000081.1, on the reverse strand, counting down.
GGCCAGGTCGGACGAAGGAGAACACAAGCCATGAGGCAAGCCAGAAACCTATTCGTCGAGCGGTACCGCAGCCGGACACCGGAATCCCGTCGCTTGTACGGCGAGGCCAGGACACACCTTCCTGGCGGGGTTCCGGGCAACGCCGGGTACCGGCCTCCCTACCCCCTGTACGTGGAGAGGGCCGCCGGTCCTTTCCTCTGGGATGTGGACGGCAACAGGTACATCGACTCGCTCATCGGCGGGGGTCCCCACATCCTGGGGCATTCACCTCCGGCGGTCATGGATGCCGTGGCGGAGCAGATCCGCTCCGGGACCAGCACCATCGCCCCTCCTGCCACCGCCCTGGTCCTGGCCCGGCAGATCCAGAAGCACATGCCCCACATGGAGATGATGCGCTTCGTGCACACCGGGTCGGAAGCAGTTCACATGTCGATGCGGGTCGCCCGGGCCTTCACCGGCCGGGCCAAGGTCGGAAAGTTCGAGGGCAACTTCCACGGCGGTTATGACAACCTCCTCGTGAGCGGAACCTCGTTCGGGGGAGCCGAAGAGCGTCCGCTGTCCCTCCCCGAGGGCGGGGGGATACCCCAGAGCGTCCTTGACGACACCGTCGTGCTGCCCTTCAACAACACCGACGCCACGGTGGCCCTCATCGAGCAGCATGCATCGGAGTTGGCGGCAGTGGTGGTGGAGGCCGTGGGAGGAACGTGGCTGGGAGGGATCGTTGCCGATCAGGGCTTCCTGGAGGCCCTCCGGGAGGTGACCGCCCGTCACGGGATCCTGCTCATCTTCGACGAGGTCATCACCGGATTCCGCGTGGCCCTGGGAGGCAGCGCAGAGATAACCGGAGTCACTCCCGATCTGACCGCCCTGGCCAAGACCATCGGGGGCGGGTTCCCGCTCGGCGCCTTCGGCGGGCGCCGCGACATAATGGACCAGGTTGTCACCCCTAGCCGGGGTCCTGACGACGACCGGCTCACGATCTTCCAGTCGGGGACCTTCCAGAGCAACCTCGTCTCCCTGACCGCCGGTCTCGCCATGCTCTCCGAACTGGAGAAGCCGGGCGTGCTCGACAAGCTGAACGACCACGGGGACCGGGTACGTGAGGGGATGGAGAAGATAGGCGCGAATGTGGGCCTTCCGATCCGGGCTGTGGGCCAGGGATCCATCTTCGGCGTCTACTTCGCGGACGAGGCGCCCCGCACCATCCGGGATGTCGCGGACAGTGACCGGGAACTGGCGGCGACCTTCTACCTGGGACTCCTGGCCCATGGCGTCTACATCACCCCTTATCACTTGGGTTTCACCAACGCGGCGCAGGGCCGGTCCGAGATCGACGAGTTGCTGGACATCTGCCATTCGGTGCTGGCGACGATCGGGGAGGGCTGATCCGTGGAGCTGCGCGGACAATCGGCAGGAGCTCGGCGCCCGCGATGAAGGGGATGCTCGCCGGTGTGACGATCCTGGAACTCGGGCAGGTGATCGCCGGAACCTACGGCGGCATGGTCCTGGCCGATCTGGGCGCGGAGGTGATAAAGATCGAGCCTCCGTGGGGGGATGCGGCCCGCAACCCGAGGATCGCGCCCGTGGGCGAGGAGAGCTCCATCCATCTCCAGATGAACCGGGGAAAGAAGAGCATGGTCCTGGACCTCAAGAGCCGGGCCGGGCGGGAGGTGCTCCATGCCCTGGTCGCCCGCTCGGACGTGGTGATCGACAATTTCCGCCCCGGCGTGATGGCGCGTCTCGGGATCGACCACGAGAGCTTGGAGCGACACAACCCTCGCATCATCACGGTCTCGATCACCGGCTTCGGCTCCACCGGTCCGGCTCGGGATCGACCGGCCTTCGATCTGGTGGTGCAGGCCTACAGCGGGTTGCTGGACATGACCGGTCCCGCCGACGGACCCCCGGCCCGGGTGGGGGTTCCCATCGCAGACATCTCCGGCGGGATTTTCGCCTGTTTGGCGGTGCTGGGAGCACTGGTGGGAAGGGAGCTCCACGGGGAAGGCCGCCACGCCGATGTCTCGATGCTGGACTCCCTCGTCTCCATGCTCTCCTACGACGCGTTCCAGCACCTGAATACCGGCTCTGTCATCGGGCGGCTCGGCACCGCCCACGCCCATATGGTCCCTTGGCAGGCGTTCGAGGTGAAGGATGGTTACATGGTGGTAGCGGTGCGTGACGAGAAGTTCTGGGGGAACCTATGCGATGCCATAGGCCGCCCGGACCTCAAGGAGGATCGCCGCTCCAGAGACAACCGTGCCCGTGTCGAGCACCGCGACTACGTTGTGGGGGTCCTCGCCGAGGCGTTCGCCCAGAGGACCAAGGCCCAGTGGTTGGAGATGACCGGGCGGTACGACCTCCCCGTCGCTCCCGTAAACGACATCGGCGAAGTGTTCACCGATCCGCAGGTCCGGGCCAGGGAGATGGTGGGCTCCTACCGGCATCCCGGCCTGGGCGATGTCTCCTACCCGGCAAGTCCCGTGAAGCTGAGCGGCTGGACCAGCCCTGGCCGCCCGGCGCCCATGCTGGGCGAGCACACGCGGGAGGTGCTGGAGGACAGGCTGGGTTACTCGCAAGAGGCCATCGGCGCGCTGGCTGACGGGGGCGTGATCGGGGTGGGGACGTGAGTCGTAACATGAACGGGGCGGCTGTTGAGCGGGCGACTTCCCGGTTGCCCGCGCCCCGCACCGCGCCGACGAGAGAGCTGTCATGAACCAGGGCACGAGCACCGCCCACAAGACTCCAGCCCCAGGTCTTGCCGATCGCGGCTCGTCGTCGGGTCATGCCGCGCCCGACGGATGGAGCGTTGCGGAGTTACGGGAGATCTTCCGGCTCATGTACACCATCCGGCGGTTCGAGGTGACAATGGAGCGGGCCCACCTCGAGGGTGAGCTCTACGGGCCCTTCCACTCCTCGATGGGGCAGGAGGCCGTCTCGGTGGGGGTGTGCGCCGCTCTCCGGCTCGACGACGTCGTGGCGTCCACCCATCGCGGGCACGGGCACGCCATAGCCAAGGGCGCTGATCTGGGGCGGATCTGCGCCGAGCTGTGGGGCCGGTCCACGGGTTACTGCCAGGGCAAGGGCGGTTCGATGCACATCGTCAGCATGGATCACGGGTTCGTGGGCCAGAGCCCCATCATCGGAGGGAGCGGGTTGCTCGCCACCGGCGCGGCGCTCGCCTTCGACCTGAACCGGGAAGAGCGGGTCGCGGTGGCTTTCATGGGTGACGGCGCCGTCGGGCAGGGGGTTTTCCACGAGAGCCTCAACCTTGCCGCGATCTGGAGGCTCCCGGTGGTGTTCGTGGTGGAGAACAACGGGTATGCCCACTCCTTCCGGGCGGAGCAGATGCAGGTGAATCCGGACATCGCCTCCCGGGCGGCAGGTTTCGGGATACCGGGGGTCGTGGTCGACGGCATCGATGTCTTCGCAGTCCGCGAGGCCACCAGGACCGCCGCGGCCCGAGCGCGTGAAGGTGGAGGGCCCAGCCTGATCGAGGCGAAGTGCTACCGGTGGCGAGGACACAACCTGGGAGATGCCGAGCATCTCTACCGGGCCCGGGAGGAGGTCGAGGAGGCACGCCGGAACGATCCGCTCGACCGGTTCCGCGCCGCGACCTTCGACCTCATGCCGCCTGGGGTGCTCGAGGAGATCGAGGCGGCGGCGGAGGAGGAGATCGACGAGGCGGTCCGGTTTGCCCGCCAATCCCTGCCTCCCGATCCGCTGACGGCTCTGGAAGGGAGCTTCTGATCCGGGAGATCACGTTCGTCGAGGCGGTGAGGGAGGCCCAAGCGGACGCCTTGTCCGCCGACGACCGCGTGTTCATCATGGGCCAGGAACTCGGAGAGTACGGAGGCGTCTTCAGGGCCACTGAGGGCCTTGCCGAGAGGTTCGGCGCTCATCGCGTTCGAGACATGCCGATCGCCGAGCAGTCGATGCTCGGAGCGGGTGTGGGGGCGGCGATCATGGGGATGCGGCCCATCGTCGAGGTGATGTTCATGGACTTCATCGCCTGTGGGATGGATGCCATCGTCAACCACGCCGCCAAGGTTGGATACATGTCCGGCGACCAGATGCGGGCGCCGATGGTCATCCGTACTCAAGGAGGCTCGGGTACGCATCACGGCTCCCAGCACTCCCAGACACTCGAGAGTTGGTTCCTCCACGTGCCGGGTCTGGCGGTGGTGGTGCCGTTCACGCCCTCGGACGTGAAGGGTCTGTTCAAGACCTCGATCCGGGTCGACCATCCCGTCCTGTTCGTGGAACATCGGGCGCTGTACCGGACCAGGGGAGCGGTCTCGGATCCCGTGGAGCCCATCCCCTTGGGTAAGGGAGTGATCAGGCGCCGGGGCGACGATGTGACGGTGGTAGGGATCGGCAAGTCGGTCGGGCAGGCACAGATCGCCGCTCGCCTGCTCGAGGAGGAAGGCGTGTCGGTCGAGGTGATCGACCTGCGCACCCTGGTGCCATTGGACGTGGATCTAGTGCTGGAGTCGCTCGCGCACACCCATCACCTCGTGGTGGCCCACGAGGCTGTAGAGAGGGGAGGATGGGCCGGAGAACTGGTCAGCCGGGTGGTCGCCGAGGGCTTCGACGAGCTGGATGCGCCTCCCCTCCGAGCCGGCAGCAGGCCCGTCCCCGTACCTTTTGCAAAGGAACTGGAGGCGGAGATGATCGCCGACGAGCGTCTGATCGCTCAGCGAGTACGCCAGGCTCTCGGCATGGTGGAGTACGCCCGGTGACCAGGGCGGCAGTGGACATCGGTGGGACCTTCACCGACGTGGTCACAGTGGACGAGCGGACCGGAGGGCTCATCCAGGCGAAGTCTCTCACCACCTATCCGGACCCCACGCCCGGTTTCCTCAACGCGCTCACCAAGGCCTCCGACCGCGCTGCATTGGAGACGGTCGGATACGGCACCACGCTTGCCACCAACGCGGTGCTGACCAGGTCGGGCGCTCGAACCGCCCTCCTGACCACTGCGGGGTTCCGGGATGTGCTGGAGATTCGCCGCACCCACCGTTCCTCACTGTTCGACATCTACGAGCAGATCCCGGAGCCGATCGTTCCGAGGCCTCTGCGCTTCGAGATTCCGGAGAGGACGGCCGCCGACGGGAGCGAGGTGGAGCCGCTCGACGAGCAGGCGGTGCGGGACGCGGCCTCCCGGATCCGCCAGGCCGGGGTGGAGTCGATCGCCGTCTGCTACCTGTTCTCCTTCATGAACCCGGCCCATGAGCTCCGGACGCGCGAGATCATCAGGGAGGAGATACCGGCCCTGGCCGACGACGTGACCATCTCCTCGGAAGCACTTCCCCTGCACCGTGAGTACGAGCGGACCAGCACCACCGTGATGAACGCCTACCTGACGCCGCTGGTACGGAGCTACTTCAGCCGGCTGCGGGCCGAGCTCCAGGAGAGCAGGCTCTTCGCCTGGCTGCAGATGATGCAGTCCAACGGCGGCCTGGTAAGGCCCGAACGGGCCGCCTCCTTTCCGATCCTCACCCTTCTATCCGGACCGGCCGGGGGAGTGATGGCGTCCGCCTATCTCGGCGAGCTGCTCGGTGAGGCCAACCTGCTCACGCTCGACATGGGCGGAACGAGCTGCGACGTAGCGGGCATAACCAACGGCGAGCCCGACACGAGGCTTGACTTCGAGATCGGCGGTTATGCCGTCTCATACCCGACCCTCGACATCCACACCGTGGGAGCGGGCGGCGGGAGCATCGCCAAGGTGGACGAGTTCGGGAGGATGTCCGTCGGGCCGGATTCAGCAGGTTCCGATCCCGGCCCGGCCTGCTACGGCCGGGGCGGCGAGCTTCCCACGGTCACCGATGCCAACCTGCTCCTCGGCGTGTACGACCCCGAGTACCGGTTGGGTGGCGAGATAAACCCGGACCTGGACCTCGCGGCTCGCGCCGTCGAGACGCATGTGGGCAGGCCGCTGGGGCTGTCCGTGACCGAGGCGGCCGTGGGGATCATCCGGCTGGTGAACGCGAACATGATGCATGCGCTGCGGACCGTCTCCATAGAACGCGGGCGGGACCCTCGCGACTTCGCCCTGGTGCCCTTCGGAGGCGCCGGTCCCACCCACGGAGTGCACATCGCCGAGGAACTGGCCCTGCGCCGGGTGGTCATCCCTCCCATCCCGGGCTGCAACTCTGCGCTGGGCATCCTCTCGTCCGACGTTCGCCACGATCTGGTCGCCACCCTGCGCGCTCGCATGACCCGGCTTCCCTCCTCCGAACTGGGAGAGGCCTTGTCCACGATGGCCGCGGAGGCGCAACGGGAGTTGGAGGAGGACGGTATCCCGCCCGAGATGCGGAGGCTCCAAGCCAGCCTCGACATGCGCTACGCCGGCCAGGCCTACGAGCTCAACGTCCCCCTGTCCTCGATCCGTCCGGATCCCTCGACGATGGGGCAAGCCGTGGCCGATTTCCACACGGCTCACGAGACCAGGTATGGCCATGCGCTCGCCGATGACATGGTCGATCTCGTGAACGTGCGGCTCACCGGGCTGGGACACACCCCGAAGCCGCGTCTCGGAGGGGAGGGCACCGCGTCGGGGAGGGCCGAGCCTCGTACTCGGCGCCGGGTGGTCTCGGTTCTGGGGCAGGAGACGGCCGTGCCCATCTATCACCGGGAGGACCTCCGGCCCGGCCACACCGTGGACACCCCCTGCATCATCCAGCAGTTGGACTCCACGACCTACCTCCCCCTGGGCGAGGCTCGGGTACATGCCACCGGGTCGATCGTGGTTGAGTTGCCATGAAGGGGCGCGAGGTGGACCCGGTCACCGTAGAGGTGGTTGCCAGCGGCCTGGCCGCCGGTGCCCGCGAGATGGGCATCACCATGCGGCAGACCTCGAGCTCGACGATCTTCAACGAGGGCAACGACTACTCCTGCGGGATCTTCAACGCCGGGACCGAGTTGGTGAGCCATGGGGAGTTCCTGCCCATCCACCTGGGATCCCTTCCCTACTCGGTCAGCTACGCGATCGACGAGGTAGGGGTGGACAGGTTCCGCCCCGGAGACTCCATCATCCTCAACGACCCCTTCCGAGGTGGTTCCCATCTTCCGGACGTCACGCTGGTCACACCCATCTTCTACGAGGGTGACCTGATCGGCTGGGGAGCCAACCGCGCCCACCACCTGGATGTGGGAGGCACGGTGCCGGGCAGCTTCTACGCCCAGGCACGGGAGAACTACCAGGAGGGCCTCCGCATCCCTCCGGTCAAGATCATCAAGGAAGGCCGGATCGACGAGGAGATCATGAACATGATCCTGGCCAACGTGCGCCTCCCGAAGAACATGCGCTCCGACCTCCTGAGCCAGGTCTCGGCCAACCTGACCGCCCGCCGGCGGGTGGTGGACCTGGTGGAACGCTACGGCCTCGACACCGTGGAGCGGTGCATGGCCATCGAGATGGACAACTCGGAGCGGCGCATCCGCTCGGTGATCGCCGGGTGGCCTGACGGCCGCTACCGCGCCGAGGACTCCATGGACAACGACGGCATCACCGATGTCCCCCGGACGGTACGGGTTACCGTGGAGGTGCGCGGGGACGGGGTGGTGGTAGACTTCACCGGTACCGATCCGCAGGTCGAGGGTCCGCTCAACAGCGTGCTCGGCTACACGGCCTCCGGCGTCTACATGACCATCCAGGCTGCCACCGACCCGACCATTCCCCCCAACTCGGGGTGCTACCGACCGGTCGAGATCATCGCTCCTGAGGGAACGATCGTGAACCCGCGCTTTCCGGCGGCCTGCACCGGCGGCAACGAGATCGTGTCGGTCATCCACAACGCGGTGTACCGAGCGCTTGCCGAGATCCCCCGTGACATCCAGAAGCCGGTCCGCCTGATGGCCGCCGACCAGGGATCGTCCAACAACCTGTTCCTGAGCGGTTTCGGAGAGGACGGCGAGCGCTTCGTGCTGTACGAGTACCCCGAGGGTGGATGGGGTGGCGCCGAGGGCCGGGATGGGCAGAGCGCCATCTACTCCATCGTGGGCAACACGTGGAACCTGCCGGTCGAGGCGATCGAGATGAAGTACCCGCTTCGGATCGACCGTTACGAGCTCCGCCGGGATTCGGGAGGACCCGGGAAGTGGCGGGGCGGGCTGTCGGTGCGCCGTGACTACCGGCTTCTTGCCCCCTCGGGTGAACTCTCGGTGCTGGGCAACCGGGTGCGGGTTCCCCCCTATGGCCTCTTCGGGGGCCACAACGGAGCGCCTGCCCGGTACCGCCTCGACCCCGGAACCCCGGACGAGCGTCCCGCCGCCCCGGAGTTCGGGGCCAAGAAGTCAATGGTTCCCCTGACACACCACCAGGTGGTGGCCCAGGAGACCGCGGGTGGCGGAGGTTACGGTGATCCACTGGAGCGTGACCCGGCCGCGGTGGTGCGAGATGTCGAGTACGGCTACGTATCCGTTCGGAGCGCCTTCGAGGACTACGGCGTGGTGATCGATAACGAGGGCCGTCTCGATGAGGATGGGACCCGCATGCGCCGTGAGGCCATGCTGGCCGGCAGGTAGTGATGGACATCGAGCCCTTCCGCCGGAAGGTCGAGGCGCTGTACCGCGAACGGACCCCGGGTTCGAGCGTCTCCTGGCGGGAGAGCGGCGGCGTCCTCCCCATGGGGGTGTCGGGCGCCGCCAAGTTCTACGAGCCCTATCCGGTGGTCCTGTCGGGCGGCCGGGGCGGGCACGTGACCGATGTCGACGGGAACGACTACGCCGACTACCTCATGGGCGCCGGGTCGTCACTCCTCGGGCATTGCCATCCGGAGGTAGTGCGAGCGGTCAGGCAACAGATCGGGCGGCTGGCAACCGTCCTGGCCCCCACACCGGTCGAGGCACGGTTCGCGGAGCGGCTGCGGAGCCTCATGCCCTACCTGGAGCGCCTCCGGTTCGCCAACACCGGGTCGGAAGCGGTCCGGACGGCGCTCCGGGCGGCGCGAGCTTTCACCGGAAAGACCCGCTACGGCAAGTTCGAGGGCAACTTCCACGGCTCGGACGACTATTTCCTGGTTTCTTCGGGGTCTCGGCAGGTGGCGGGCTCGGCGCGCCGTCCCCGACCGGTCATGGACTCGGCCGGCGTTCCACCCCGCATCGCGGACGAGGTCCTACTGCTTCCCTACAACGACGCGAAGAACGCCGCCGCCCTGATCGAGGCGCACGCGGGCGAACTGGCCGCGGTGGTGATGGAGCCGGTGGCGTTCTCCACCGGCGGGGCGGTGGTGGCGGATCGCCGGTTTGCCGCGGCGGTGCGCGAACTCACCACGAGACACGGGATCGTCTTGATCTTCGACGAGGTCGTCACCGGCCTGCGCCTCGGCGTCGGCGGCGCGCCCGAGTACCTGGGCGTCACGCCGGATCTGTCGTGTCTCGGGAAGGCCATCGGCGGCGGGCTGCCCCTCTCGGCGATGGGAGGCCGGGCCGACATCATGGAGGCGGTACTCGGCCCCTCGGCGCAGGCCGGGGGCACCCACATCTTCCATTCGGGTACCTTCACCGGTAATCCCGTGTCCCTGGCGGCCGGGATGGCGGTCCTGGATGTGCTGGAGCGCGAGCCGGTCCTGGAACACGTCGACCATCTCGGCGCCCGGCTGATCAGCACCCTCCAGGAGGTTCTCGACTCCCACGGAGTGGGACACATGACCGGCTTCGGCTCGATCTTCCAGCTGCACTTCACCGAGACGCCTCCCAGCAACCGGCGGGAGGTGCTGGCCGGCGACCCGGTCCTGACGGCCGCGGTCCTGCTCGGCCTGTGCGCGCATGGTGTGCTGTGGCCGCCCGTCCACCCCGGTGTGGTGTCCTACGGTCACACCGAGGCGGATGTCGATCGCCTCGCCGAGGTGCTCGACACCGTGATGGGAATGGTCTCCTGATGGGCGCCGGGCCTTCCTCCGACGCACCGGTCGCCATCGTCACCGGAGCAGGCGGGGGGATCGGAAGGGGGATCGCCGTCACCCTCGCCGAGCGCGGATACCGGTTGGTCGTCACGTCCCGCACCGGCGCAGACCTGGAGCGAACCAGGGAACTGGTCGAAGAGGCCGGGAGTTCGGGGACGGTGGTGGTGGCCGACCTGAAGGACCCCGGTACACCGTCCCTGCTTCTACGCTCGGCCCTCGACAGCTTCGGCCGGATCGACGGGTTGGTCAACAACGCGGCGCTCAACATCTTCGTTCCCTTCTGGGACCAGCCCGACCGCAACCTCGATGACATGATCGAGACCAACCTCACGGCTGTCTTCTTCCTGTGCCAAGAGGTGGCGAGCTACTGGGTCCGGAACGCCTTGACCGGGGCGATCGTCAACATCAGTTCGGCCGAGGACACCATCGCCTATCCCGACCAGGTTCCCTATGCCTCCTCGAAAGGAGGCCTTCTGTCGGTAACCAAGGTCCTGGCATTGGAACTGGGTCCCTTCGGTATCCGGGTAAACGCGGTCAGCCCCGGTTCGGTGGACACCGAGATGACGCCGGACATCTACCGGCGGGAAGCTCCGAAGCTGATTCCCATCGGCCGCCTGGGGGAGCCACAGGAAATCGGAACGTGTGTCTCCTTCCTCCTCAGCGATGACGCCTCCTACGTGACGGGCACGTCCGTCTATGCGGACGGGGGGTACATGCTGCTATGACCGGGCGCTTCTCGGGTAAGAACGCCATCGTCACCGGCGCCGCATCCGGCATCGGAAGGGCCACCGCCAACCGGTTGGCCGGTGACGGCGCCAACCTGCTGTGTGTTGACCGGGACGAAGCGGGCCTGGCCGACCTGCTTGCGAGCCTTGGCGGATCGCACGTTGCCCTCACCGCCGACCTGAGCCTGGCGCAGGCCTGTACCGAGGTGGTGCAAACCGCACTGCGGCACTGGGACCGGCGCATCGACATCCTGGTCAACGCGGCCGCGATACTCATTCGCCAGCCGATCCTGGAGCACTCGCGGGAGACCTGGGATCTCACCATCGACATCAACCTCAAGGCACCCTTCCGGCTGGCGCGGGACGTGGTGGCCTCCATGATCGAAGGAGGCATCCGGGGGGCGATCGCGAACGTGGGGTCCATCGAGGCGGTGTTGCCCATTGCCGGACACGCCGCTTACACCGCCTCCAAGGGCGCCGTCACCATGCTGACCCGCTCCGCCGCATTCGAGACCGCTCCATACGGGATCCGGGTGAATGCGGTGGCGCCGGGGGCCACCGCTACCGGGATGAATGCCGATCTGCGGCGGGACGACCCCGACCGATGGCGGGAGATGCTCTCGGGTACGCCGATGGGCCGCCACGCTCTACCGGAGGAAATCGCATCGGTCATCGCGTTCCTGGTCTCCGATGAGGCCAGCTACGTGACCGGCGCCGTGGTCACCGCCGACGGCGGCTGGACGCTGCACTAAGTGCAAGGCTTGATGGGACGGGGAGGGAGACCATGCGGCTGGTGAAGATGCCCCGGCTGGGCCAGGACATGAGCGAGGGCGTCCTCGTGGAGTGGCTCAAGTCTCTGGGCGACCGGGTCGAGGAGGGCGAACTCCTGGCGGTCATCGAGACGGACAAGGCCGAGGTGGCTTTCGAGTCCCCCGTCGGCGGGTATCTGGTTGCCATCCTCCTGGAAACGCAGGCTACCGCTGCTACCGGAGCGCCCATCGCGTGGATAGCGGACGATCCCTCCTCGCAACCGCCCTCGCTCGACTCGGCACCGCCCGAGAGTCCCGCGCCGGATGGGGCTCGCGAGACGCGCTCAATGGGCGCGCGGCCCTCGCGCCCGGCGGCCGGGAGGTCGCGGCGGAAGCCGGTTTCACCGTTGGCCCGCCGCCGGGCGGCGGAACTCGGCCTCGACCCCGCCGGTGTGGAAGGGACAGGACCCGGTGGGAGGGTCACCGAAGCCGATGTGATGAAGGCGCACGAGGCAGCGCAGGCTCAGGCCGGGGAGCCCGGTCCGCTGTCTGCAATGCGCCGGTCGATTGCCGCGCGTATGACCAGATCAGCGGCGATTCCGCAGTTCAGGCTCGTGCGCGAGGTTGTCATCGAGATGCCGGATCAGGCCGCCGGAAGGCCGAAGGCGACCTATACGGACCTATTGCTGTGGGCGACCGCCCAGGCCCTGACCGAGGTTCCATCCGTAAACGCCGGCTGGGTCGAGGCCGATCCACCCTCGGTCCGGGTTCACCCTGTCGTCAATCTCGGGTTAGCCGTCGCGGTCGATGACGGACTGCTGGTGCCTGTCATCGCGGACGCCGCCGCGTTGTCGCTGGAGCGGACAGCAGTCGAACGCCGCCGCGTCGAGCAGGCGGCCCGTCAGGGACGGCTGCGCCCCGGGGACCTCGAGGGGGGCACCTTCACGGTGTCGAATCTGGGCGCCGCCGGGATTGACGAGTTCGCGGCTCTCATCAACCCCCCGGAGGCCGGCATCCTGGCCGTGGGCGCCGTGAAGCCCAGACCGGTAGTGGTTGAGGGGATGCTGGTGGCGGCGCCGACGGTGCGGCTCACGCTGACCGGGGATCACCGGGTCTTCGACGGGATGGAGGGCGCCAAGTTCCTTGCCGCCCTCGTCGCGCACCTCGGGCCTCCGGACCGAACCGGAAACTGACCGACCTGCAAGGAGGGGACACGATGAGCCTGTACGAGCCGACATACATGGAAGGCACCCTCGGGACCATGGCGGTCGATTGGGAGGAGCGGATCAACATGGCCCGCATGCGCGATGAGCGCAAGGCACGGGCACAGCAGCATATCGCCGAGGCAGGGTTGGGTTCTGTGCTGCTGCTGGACGACCCCAACATCCGCTACGTGACAGGGTTGGCCATGCTGGGAGGTTCGGGGGCCGATCACTACAGCTTCCTGACCGCCGGCGGGGATGTGGTGCACTGGGACACCGCCGACCACGCCAGCAACGAGCGGGCCAACTGTCCATGGCTGCCGGACATCCGCTATGCCGCACCCGGTCTGGGCAACGTTCCGCGCGCCAGCGGGTCTCCCTCGGCTCGGGAGTTCCTGGCCGACACGATGGCGGACCTCATCGTCGAGGCGGCCCACGATTACGGCGTCCATCGGGATCCGGTCGGGATCGACTCCACCCAGCCGGGGTTGGCGGCCAAGCTGAGCGAGCGGGGGCTCGACATCCGCGCAGGCGCGGCGGACGCTCTCCATACCGCCCGCCAGACCAAGACCCGTGACGAGGTCGAGTGCCTTCGGGTGCTATCGGCGATCTGCGAGGCCGGGTTCATGGCCATCAAGAAGGCGGCCGAGCCCGGCGTTCCGGAGCAGGAGGTCTGGGGCGCAGCCGTGGAGGCCATCCTGCGGAGGGGCGGCACCGTGGAGGGCGGATACCTGACCAGTGGTCCCAACACCTGGCCCAAGCATCAGGCGAACACCACCGACCGGATCCTTCGCCCCGGCGACATCATGTACGCCGACTTCTACAGCGCCACCTTCCAGGGCTACCGGTCGTGCTACTACCGCACCTTCTCCATCGGGAAGCCGAAGCAGCGTTCCCATGATGCGTACCGGCGGGCGCGGGATTGGATGTATGACGTGATCGAGGCCATCCGCCCCGGCGTGACCACCGGTGAGGTGGCGATGCACTTCCCTGACCGTGAGGGCGAGCGCATGGACTGGTACGGGGCCGAGCACTATTGGCAGATGACCACGAACCAGTGGGCGCATGGTCTGGGGCTCCAACTCTACGAACGTCCCCTGATCTGGAGGGGGATCTCGGTGGATCACCCGATCGAGATCCTGGAGGGGATGACGATGGCCGTCGAGACCCAGGAGCCCGACGGCCGTTACGGGATGCGGGTGGAGGAGATGATCGTGGTCCGGGAGAAGGGCGCCGAAGTCCTCACCCGCTGGCCGGTGGACGATATCACGGTAATCGACTACTAGAGCGCGCCCGGGCTAGGACTGCTCGGGCTGTCCTGGCCACTGCGCGATCCACCATCCGGCCGTCGACGGCCACCGAGCCCGTCCCCTCTGCTTCGGCCCGGTCGAACGCCTCCAGGGCCGCACGATGGCGGGCTACCTCGTCGGGAGTGGGCGTGAAGACCTCGTTGATCACCTCCACCTGAGCGGGATGGATGGCGAGTTTGGCTACGTACCCCGAGCGGCGGGCCAGCCGACTCTCGGTGCGTAGCGCCTCCTGATCGCGGTAGTCCATGAACACGCCGTCTATCGGATGCGGGATGCCGGCTGCTCTCGCGGCGAGGAGCACGCGGGATCGGGCATAGGCCAGGCCCGTTCCCGCCGGTTCCCACTCCACTCCGAGATCGGCCACCAGGTCGCCCTGCTCGCCGCTACCGAACATGACCGCCTGGACGCGCCGGCAGCCATCCAGGATCTCGACCGCGTTCAGCACTCCCTGCGCGGTCTCGATCATCGGTATGAGGGTGATCGAGCCCTCAGGCCGTCCGGCTGCTGCCTCCAGCCCGCTCAGGGCGCCGCACGCCTTGAGCATGACCTCCCTGTTGGCGGCCTTTGGAATGATCACGCCTTCGGCTCCTGCCTCTACGGCGGCCACCAGGTCCTTCCACATCGCCTCCGAGCCGAAGCCGTTGATGCGAACGAAGTGGGGGAGGGCGCTGTCGGGCCCGGGCCAGGCGGCGAGGTTGGCGCGGGCGGCGTCCTTGGCGCCGGCGGCCACAGCATCCTCCAGGTCGACGATCACCGCGTCAGCGTCCGACCTCGCGGCCTTGATGATCAGATCCGGGCGGTCCCCAGGGGCGAAGAGCATGGAACGGACCGCATCGATAGCCGGCATCCTTCTCCCGTCGTCGGGTCGGTGTGGTGAGCTAGCCGGCGCGATTGCCGGCTCGGGTTTCCAGCCTACCGGTTGGTGGTCACGCTCGAACGGCGGCGTCTGCTCAAGAGGCCGGAAGTGCGTGCACGCGACCGCGGCTTCCGTCCACAGCCACGACCAGATCCTCTTCCCGACCCGAACATCGGGATCCAGCCTCGGCCCACGCTTCGATGTCCGCCCCGCACACGGCAGGGACCCCGAGCCACTCAGCGACTTCGAAGAGATGGGCGCCGGGACCGCCGTCGGAGGTGATGAGACCCGCCGCATTCCATAGCAGGGGCGCCAGATTGCCGATGGGTTGGCGTGCCGCGATCACGCTCCTTGGGCTGAGCCGGGCGGCATCGTCTGCGGTTCGGACGGATATGAGGCGCCCCGCGCCCCATCCCGATGCCGCAGGACGGCCGGAGATGCTGTTGCCCTGGGAAACGGCGACGCCGTAGATGAACGGGTCCCATCGGGAGAGACCGATCCGCCCGCTCAGTCCTTCCGGCCCGCGTTCCGGTTCGTCAAGGGTGCCGGGGTCCACATACCACATCCACCCCGGAGACGGGATCACTCCCGTGCCGGTGAGGGACACTGCCAGTTCCGCCAGCCTCCGGACCTGTGACGCCGCCTCGGCAGGATCGACCGGTCCGGAGCGCTGGATGAGGTCTAGGAGCGACGACGGATCACCCCGGCCGAGGGCTGACCAGGCTCGTTCCATGGGAGCGTCGCTCCCGATCCCACTCCAGCGTTGTGCTGTGAGTGCGGCCGCACCCCGGCGTAGGTCGGCGGCAATCTCCGCAGGGGCTCTGGACGCGCCCTCATCAGCGATGGGATCAGGGAGATCGATGCCGATCGCCCATGGCCAGACCCAGCGTTCGCCCACCGGGCCCGGATAGCGGACCATCATCCGGACCAGGCGGCGGAGGTACGGGTCTCCTCCTCCCAACGGTCGGGGCGCCGGCGGCGTAACGGCCCCCTCTCGGACGCGAGCCGCCGGCTGTGCCTGGAGCAGGTAGATGTCGCCGTTCCAGCCCTTCGCCCACTCGATGTGGCGACAACCCAGTCGCTCGCTCGCCTGCCGCGCCAGGAGGGCGACGCGGCCCAGGTCGGAGTTCCACCGGGAGCCGTCCCCGGCTTGGACCGTGCCGTCTCCGGCTACCACCGCCACCTCGCCCGGCTGCCGGCCGGCGCGGATGGCTCCCGGGTGTCCCGGCGTCACCACCACCGTGACCTTGCCCGTCTCTCCCGCCGTGGCGGTCCCGCCGCAGGCGGGCGCCAGTTCAGGCTGTACGAGGACCCCCATCCCGATGTCGCCCGGCTCCATGCCGGCGATCTCCGCCCTCCTCAAGGCCTCCGGGTTGAAGATGGATGCCCAGCACCCGATCACCCCGACGGCCACCTCGTCGGGTCGGAGGCCCACATAGGTTGCGAAGGCGCCAGCCCAGATCCCCTCGGCCTCGGCGCGGCTGGAGGATCGCACCACCAGGCTCTCTCCCACCTTCCCGGCGGCCGAGGCAAGTTCCGAGGCGAGGCTTGCGGCCCCGTGGCCGAAGACGGCGGTTCGGGCTGCTCCGGAGTTGCGCCGGGACCCGAGCACGGCAACCCCTTTTCCGACGGCGGCGGCGGACGCAGCCACCGGCACCACGAAACCGTCGAGAACCGGCAAGCCCTGCCTCCGAGCCTCTGCAAGCCGGGCTGCCTTGGCGCCGACCAGAGCGGCGTTCCTTGCCTCGGCGTCGTCGAGCCACACCAACCGGGCTGCCCGGGGCATGGTCAGTCCACGACGATGATCTCGTGAGACTTGTAGGTGGAGACCATCTCGATTCCGGTCTCCGTCACGTAGAGCATCTCCTCCAGACGAACGCCGAACTCGTGGAGCTTTCCGTGCTGGGTTTCCAGGGCGAAGGTCATGCCCGGTTGGATCTCGACGGGATGGTCCAGCGACCAGATGCGTGAGATCACCGGTGGGTCGTACTGGGCCAGGCCCAGCCCGTGCCCCCAGAGGTTGGCGGCAGCCTGGTCTTCCTCCTCGTATCCCCAGGCCTCCTGCGCGCTCGGCCACTTGGAGGCGACGTCTGCGGTGGTGACACCCGGTCCCGTGGCCTCGATGGAATCCCAGAGCCATCCGTGAGCCTCGTCGTAGACCCGCTGCATCTCGGCGGTCGGCCTGCCCCCCACGCAGTAGGTCCGGTACACGCAACTCTTGAACCCGTTCCAGGTGAGGGCGGCGAGGTCGACGATGACCAGTTCTCCGGGACGGATCATCCGGTCCGAGAAGTTCCGCCAGTTGGGCCAGGCATTGGGACCGGACGACACGATCACGTCTTCCACGTCCTCCATGCCCGGAATGGAGTACAGCTTCTCGAACCCGAATGCCGCCACCTGGTTCTCGGTCATTCCCGGCTTGATGAAGTTGGTGATCTCGTAGTGGATGTAGTCGCAGATCGAACCCACCATGGAGAACGCCTTGACCTCGTCGGGGCTCTTGATGGCGCGGGCCTCCATCATCGGGCTCATTCCGTCGGTCCATTCGATCCCGTGCCGCTCGAAGGCCTGTACCAGGTTGATGTCGATGAAGTCGACTCCCAGAGGCTCGTCCTTGACTCCGGCCGCCTCGAGATCGCTGATGAGGGACCGAGTGAACTTGTCGACCTGCTGGGTGGAGGCAGGGCCCACCGCGCCCTTTATCCAGGCGTAGGAGTACCGGATGTTCTCCTTGGGGATCCACGGACTGTGTACTTCCAGATGGAATCCGATGTCACCCTGCTCGTAGACGATCGGAGGCCGGTCCCTTATCAGCACCACGTAACGGAGTCCGGGCTTGAGGCGGTTCCACCCCGGGGTGAGCGTGGACGACACGTAGCGCATGTTCTCGTCGTAGAAGAGGAGCATGGCGCCCAGGCCGTGGCGCTTCATGGCCTCGTGGGCCCGCGCCAACCGCCACTTGCGGACCGCGTCCCAGTTGATGCCTTCCTTCCAGTCCGTGCTCAGGACCCCGAAAGCCTCCCGCATATCCTCTTCTCTGGTCGATTGGTCGGGATCATACCGATCACCTCCCGGCAGACCGCCTGGCAGGGGCGGGACAGCTTGACCCGCGGTGTCATGACATGGGAGTTCCTGGTCGACAAGCGGCCCGGCCGTGAGGGAGCTAGCGCGTCAGGAGGACCTTGAGGTGGTTCCCGCTCCTGGCTGCGGCGAAGGCGGCGGAGGCTTGCTCCAAGGGGAAGCGGGCGGTGATCAGCGGGGCGAGTTCCATCCGGCCCTGCTCCGCCATGCGGATGGAGGTGTTGTAGTCGGCAGGCCGGGCGGCTCTCGGGAAATGCAAGGTGAGCTCCTTGAGGTACAGCTGGTAGAACGGCAGCTTTCCCCCTCTACCGGTCACCGTGCCATAGACGACCACATGGCCGCCGTACCCGCATAGCTCGATCGCCTGGAGAACCGTGGCCTCGGTTCCCACAGCCTCCACCACCAGATCGGCGCCCCTGCCATCTGATATCTCGGTCACCGCCGCGACCGCCTCGTCCGGGGTGGCCACGGCATGAGCGCCCAGACTTCTGGCCAGATCCAGCTTCCGTCGCGACCGGGTGACTCCGATGACACGGCCCGCACCTCTTGCTCTCAGCAACTGGAGGTGCAGGAGACCGGACACTCCCAGGCCGACCACCACCGCCAGCGTCTCTGACGAGACCGGGACGCTCTCCTGGGAGTGGACGACCGTGCCCAGGACCTGCAGGAGTCCGGTGTCGTCCAGGGCGATTTCTTCGGGCACCGCATGGAGGAATCGTTCCGGGACCCCGATGGTCTCCGCGAACACACCGTCGAAATCCCGCCCCAGCAGCCCACCGCGGCGGCAGAGATGCGTCTGGCCGTTCTCGCACAGGTAGCAGGCGTCGCAGTTCACGCTCGGATTCACGAGCACCCTGGTTCCAGCAGAGAGCCGCGCTCCGGATGGGGTCCGCTCTACGGTTCCCACCACCTCATGGCCGAGGATCCGGGGATAGCGGGTGGGCATGGCGCCATCCAGGATCTTCAGGTCGGTCCCGCAAATCCCCGCCCGCTCGAGCCGGACCGCCACCGTATCCTTCTCGCTCCGGCAGGGAACATCCACTGTATCGAGCGTTCCGGGCCCCGTGGCAACGACCGCCCTCACGCCTTACCCCTCACGACCAAGCACTCGATGGTCTACCTACCGGCCGTAGGGCCATTCCAGCACCATCTGACGCGCCACGGCGAAGCCTTCGGCGCAGGTCGACCAGGTCCGGGTACAGGTGCTGGACGGCTGCTCGGAGGTCGCGCACGGTGCCGCATGCTACCCGCTGCGCGATCCGGGGGGCCGGAGCCGTAACATGGCGGGCAGGCCGGCGAGGAACGGATGGAGTTCACTCTCTCCCACGTTCGTCAGGCGTTGCGCAGGGCGCGCTGCCGAGGACCGGGCGAGGGTGACGTCGCCACAACATTCACTTCCGCCAATAGCGAGGCAACTCGATGCTCCCGCGTCCGGTGGTCATCGCGGTCGGGACGGCGCTCCCAGATGTGGTATCCTCGTCCGCGATCCGGCTACTAGGCCGGTTGGTGGGTTCGCAGACGGGTCTTGGTTCTTCCAGTCATCGTGAACCAATCCTGAGAAGACCGCTCTTCTTTACCGCCCCATCGAGGCATCGCCGCATCGAGGCGCCACCGAACCCATGAGAAGCCCGCGTCACGCGGGTCAAGGAGACCAATGCCCCCCACATTCGCCCAACTGGGCGTACCCAAACCCATAGGCCAGGCTCTTGCCCGGCGCGGTATCACCCGACCGTTCGAGATCCAGACAGCCACTCTGGCCGACGCAATTAGGGGCCGCGACGTGTGCGGTCGCGCTCCCACCGGCTCGGGCAAGACTCTGGCCTTCGGGATTCCCCTCGTGGCCAGAGTAGGCCGTGCCGAACCGCGCAGGCCCAAAGGGCTCGTGCTGGCCCCTACCCGCGAACTCGCCGATCAGATAGCAACCGAGCTTCGTTCCTTCTCTGGGAAGGTCCGCGTGGCAGTCGTCTATGGCGGCGTGGGTTACGGCCCCCAGGTCAGGGCCCTCCGCAGCGGCGTAGACATACTGGTGGCGTGCCCCGGGCGCCTCGAAGACCTGATCCATCAAGGTGTGGCCGAGCTCTCCGCGGTCGAGATCATCGTCATAGACGAGGCCGACCGCATGGCCGATATGGGGTTCATCCCCGCTGTCCGGCGCTTGCTCGACCAGACCGCGGCCAAGCGGCAGACGATGTTGTTCTCCGCCACGCTGGACCGCGAAGTCGCCTCACTAACCCGCGACTACCAGCACCGCCCTGTACGGCACGAAATAGGACAGGGGACGCCCGACGTCGTCGATGCGGACCATGTGTTCTGGCATGTGGACAGGACGAACCGTATCGAGGTCAGTGCCCGCACGATCGATGCCGCGGGACCCACGATCGTCTTCTGCCGAACCCGCCGCGGCTCTGATCGGGTAGCCCGTCAACTCAGTCGGACAGGCATCCTGACCGCGGCGATCCACGGCGGGCGGAACCAGAACCAGCGCACCAGAGCGCTGAAGGATTTCGCTTCCGGAAGGGTGCAGGCGCTGGTCGCTACCGATGTCGTCGCACGAGGCATCCATGTCGAGGATGTCAGCGCCATCATCCACTACGACCTTCCCGCCGATCACAAGGCCTACCTCCACAGGTCAGGCCGCACCGCCCGAGCCGGCAAGGACGGCATCGTGGTCTCGCTCGTCCCACCCGATCAGGTCGGAGATCTCCGACACATGCAACGCCGGCTGGGACTGCGGCAGCCGGTCACCGATGTGGACCTCACCGCCATCCAGCCGCTCGATGGGAGGGTCCGCCGTCGCAAACCCCGCAGGGCTCCCGTCGATCCGAGCCGGCAACCCGCGGCCCGCAGGAGGCAAAACGGAGGTCCGGGACGTCCGACCAGCAGGAGCCGGTCTCGTCACCCGCGCAGCAACCGCCAACGGCCGGCATCCAAGAATCGCAACAGGCGGGCACCGGCCCGGGCGAGAAGCTGACCTGAATCCCGCCGGCGCGCCTGACTCTCAGCGGGTCGCCTCGAGGCGGCGCCCGACCGCGCGTCCGGCGCGGGCGCCCATGGGTGGGGTGTTGACCTGTTCGTTCCTGTAACGGTTAACTCTGGACCGTCTCTCCGGTTGTCCGAGTCGGGGGTCCTGTTTGATCGAAGGCGGGCCGGCCCGCGTCGGGGTGTCACCGACTAACGGATCAGGACACCATGGCTAATCTCATGGTGAGGGTGGCCGGGCCGTGGCCGCCTCTCACGTCCACACCAGAGAATCGAGATCGGAGAACCATGGCGTCCAAGCAGCCGCATTTCGGTGTGCGAGTCACATGCGCAGGTCCCTTGTCAGGGGTGGACGCTCTCCACCGTTCGTCGGTGGAGGCCGACCGCCTCGGTTTCGAAACCCTCTGGGTCCATGACTATTACGTGTGGAACCAACTGCTCGACTCGGTGCATATCTCGTGCGGTTCCCGGGAGACCTTCTGGGAAGCCGCTGCTCGTGACGACTACCAGCCTCTGTTCATGGAGTCGTTGACCAACCTGGCCTACATCGCCGGGATCACGGAGAACATCCGCCTCGGCCTGGCGGTCCTGTGCCTGCCGTACCGGGAGGCGCTGGGAACGGCCAAGCAGATCGCCAACATCGATGTCCTGAGCAACGGCCGGCTCGAGTTGGGGATCGGCCAGGGGGCCCCGAAGAGCACCCACAACGTCGAGTTCGAGGTGATGGGCATCTGGCGGGGCAGCAAGGTTCGTCACACCCGAGAGGTATTCGAGGCCATGCGCGAGGTCTGGACGCAGGACAAGGCCACCTTCCGCGGCGAGTTCGCCAACTTCGAGGATGCCGAGGTTTATCCCAAGCCGGTTCAGAAGCCGTACCCGCCCATCTGGATCGGCGGATCGGCGGAGAAGTCGCTGGAGATGATCGCCGACTATGCCGACGGGTGGCTGTCATTCTGGATCACCCCGCCCCAGTTCCCGGCGGCCATCGCCGACATCCATCGGCGCATGGAGGCTCGAGGTCGTGATCCCGAGAAGTTCACCGCCGGCACCGAGATTCAGGTGTACCTGGCCGACACCATGGAGCAGGCCAGGGCCGAGGCGGAGCCCACCATGCTGGCCTTCGAAGAGGGCTACGCAGGAACCACCGGCCATCACCTGTCGCCGGAGGAGCGCACCGACACACTCGACGCCATCTGGGCGGCATCCCTGATCGGGTCACCTGATGACGTGAGTGAGGAGATCGGCCGCTACATCGAGTCGGGTTGCACCGCCTTCGAGATGAAGTTCATCTACCACACGCTGGATCATCTGATCGAGCAATGGACGCGGTTCCAGGAAGAGGTGGCCCCCAACTTCGCGTAGGCGGAGCCTCAGGACGCGACCGGACCTACGAACTGCCCGTATCCGGGTTTCCCGGTCACCACTCCGTCGCGGGCCACGATGGCGCCCCGCACGGTGGTCAGGATCGGAACTCCCTTGAGCGTCTGGCCTTCGTACCCGGAGTATCCGGCTTTCGAGAGCACCTCGTCCCGGGTGACCGTGTGCTCGGCGTGGTAGTCGATCACCACCAGGTCGGCGTCCGATCCCACCTCGATGGTGCCCTTGCGCGGGTACAGGCCGAAGCGTCGAGCCGGATTGTGCGAACCGATCCGCACCACGTTGTCGAGGGAGATGAGGCCCCGGTGCGAGGAGTCCAGCAGCTTCATCAGGTAGTGCTGGAGCTGCGGGGTGCCGGTGGGAGTGGCCCACATGTTGTCCCAGCCGGTGGATTTCTCCTCCAGGGTATGGGGGGCATGGTCGGTTCCGAGCACGTCGATGGTGCCGTCGGCGATCCCCTCCCATAGCGATGCCCGCCACTCCGGCTTGAGGCACCGCCCGATCGCCAGGGGACCCATGGGAGCGATCTCGTCCCAGTCGCTGTGGAACAGCCCGAATGCGTTGACCTCGGAGGTCACGTCCTGCCCGTCGGCCTTGGCTCGGCGGATGAGCTCCACGGTCCGATCCGACATCATGTGGAGCACGTGCAGCGGTCCACCCACCCCGCGGTTGAGCTCGATCAGCGTCGCCACCCCGCTGTTCCAGACCATCCCGTCATACATCCACTCGGCCTTGGAGTACGACTCGGGATCCATCTTGCCGGCCTCGAAGTGGGCGTGTTCGATGATCCCCAGCACGGCCTGGTCGTTGGGATGGACCATCAGTGGTCGGCCGGTCGCTCCCACCGCTTCCATGATGCGAACCAGATCGTCGTGCTTGTGAACGCCCAGGCCGGGCATGTGCGGGTAGCTGCGGGCGGCGTCGACCACCATGAAGACCTTGAAACCGAGCGCTCCCATCGCCGCCATCTCGGCCACCGCCTCCACGTTGGTGGGGGAGGGGTTGTGGTTGAAGTCGACCACGGCCCGCCGGGACTGGTCCTCGATCAGGGCCCCGTAGAGCTCCGGAGTGGTGGTGGGCGGGTTGACGTTGGGCATCCCGACCGTGGTGGTCACGCCGCCCGCCGCCGCTCCCCGGGTGGCGCTGGTGATGTCTTCCTTGTGGGTGAAGCCGGGATCCCGTTGGTGGGTGTGGGTGTCGATAAAGCCCGGTATCACCAGCCGGTCAGTAGCGTCTACGACCTCCGTCGCGTCTACCGGGGATGCCCCTGCCGGCCGTAGCTCGGCGATCTGCTCGCCCCGGACCAGGATGTCCGTCCGGTCGGTGAATCCCTGGGCGGTCCAAACGGAACCACCGACGATGGCAAGATCGAATGCGGGCATGCAGGGCTCCTTGACGGTCCGGCGGGATGTGCTCCCACCTTAATTTCCGGCCGGGCCGGCCACCTGCCCGGCCTCTGCTGCCCGGATCAGCTCCACCAGGCGCTGGGGGGTGATCGGTAGCTCGTTGATCTCGATCCGCACCGGTCGGAGTGCGTCCACGATCGCGTTGGCGATGGCGCCGGGTGCGGAGGCGGTCGAGCCCTCCCCGGCCCCCTTCACGCCCAGAATGTTGAGCGGGGTGGGATGGGGCCGGTGGATCACCTCGATGTCGGGGACGTCCGCGGCGGTGGGGAGCAGGTAGTCGATGAAGGTTCCCGACAGGAGTTGTCCATCCCCGTCGTACACCGCTTCCTCCAGGAGGGCGTTTCCGATCCCATGGGCCACCCCGCCGTGTTGCTGGCCGTCCACCACCATCGGGTTCAGCACGGTGCCGCAGTCGTCCACCACCACGTAACCGGTCAGGCTGACGACACCGGTCTCCCGGTCCACGGTCACCGATGCGACGTGGGTTCCCGATCCGAAGGTGACCGTGGGGGGCACGAACTCGTCACGCGCACTCAGCCTGGATCCGTCACCGTCGTTGCGGTCGCGGGCGGCGGCCAACTCGGGGAACCCCAGCGCGATGCCGGGCACGCCCCGGGGACTCACGAGGCCGTCCCGGATGTCGAGGTCGGCCGGGTCGCATTCGAGAAGTTCGCCCGCCAGCTCGAGGATCTGTCGCCGCAGCTCGATAGCCGCGCTGTGGACGACCGAGCCTGCCGTGACGGCGCTCCGGCTTCCGAACGTGCCGCCCCCTCGCTCCAGGAGCCCGGTGTCCCCGAAACGGGTCTCGATGCGGTCATAGGGAACACCGAGGGCGTCGCCTGCCACCTGGGCCAGGGTGGTGGCATGGCTCTGGCCGTGCGGGTTGGACCCGCAGGTGAGTACCACTCTGCCCGAGTCGTCGATCTCAAGGCGGGCGGTCTCGTGGGGACCCAGTCCGGTGGCCTCCACATGCGACGAGATACCGATGCCGCGGGCGCGGTTGCCCTCACCGGCTCCGCCGATCGACCTGCGCTTCTCCCAGTATCCGGAGGCTTCGAGCGCGGTGCGGAGCTGGTCCGGGAAGTCGCCCGAGTCGTACACCATGGGCGCTCCGTCCCGATACAGCATGCCCATGTCCCGCGGCATCTCACCGGCGGGGATCAGGTTGCGCCGCCGCAATTCCGCCGGGTCGACACCCAGGTCGTCGGCGGCCATGTCCACCAGCCGATCGAGCACGAAGGTGGCCTCCGGGCGCCCGGCGCCCCTTACCGGCGTGTTCCGGGTCTTGTTGGTGAGGACGCACAGCCCTTCCGCATCGAAGTGGTCGATGGCGAACTGGCCCCGGGCGTGGGAGGCGATGTTGAACGGCAGGGTCAGGCCGAAGAGGTTGGCCGAGCCGCAGTCCTGGACGATGCGCAGGCGGAGGGCCCGGAACCCCCCCGAGAGGTCGTAGGCCAGCCGGGCGTCGATGATCTGGTCGCGGGAGTGGCGGGCGTTGCCCAGGTTCTCGCGGCGGTCCTCCAGCCACCGGACCGGCCCCTCCAGCGCTCGGGCGGCGAACGCCACCAGTAGCTCCTCCGCATATATGCCCCCGCCGAAACTCCCGCCCATGGCGGGCGCCACCACCCGTAGATCCTCCTCGCCGCACCGGAGGAAGTCGGCCAGGTAGGAGCGGAGGAGATGGGGTATCTGGGTGGTGGACCAGACCGTCAGCGGCTCGGAACCGGTGGCCGGTACGCCCACCGCGCCCCGGTTCTCGATGGGTGATCCCACCGAGCGGCCGATCCGGAATCGGCCGCTCACCGTTCGATCGGCCGCTGCTGCGGCGCGACCGGGATCACCGGCCCTGATCCGGAACGACGCCTGGAC
The DNA here is from genome assembly GCA_028821235.1 of bacterium. Lineage (NCBI taxonomy): Bacteria > bacterium. The sequence continues at coordinate 44,035 of JAPPGV010000081.1, read as the reverse complement.
GTTGCCGGGCACGTCGGACGCTACCGGATCGGCGCCGGGTGCCATGGCTTCGAGCGGGTCGACGATCGGGTCCATCGGCTCGTAGTCCACCTCCACCAGTTCTGCGGCGTCCTCGGCGGTCGCGCGATCGGTGGCTACGAGGAGGGCCACCGGCTCACCCACCCGTGACACCCGTCCGGAGGCGAGGATCGGCTCCCGGTATGGCCCCAGGAACACGTCGTGACGCTCCACGAAGGCGGGCGTTAGCGAGTAGAACTGGCGGGTCAGAGCAGGCTCGACGTCCACGAGATCCTCGGCGGTGAACACCGCAACCACGCCGTCGGCGGCGAGCGCGGCGGTCGGGTCGATCGACAGGATACGGGCCCTGGCGAACGGACTCCTGATGACGATCGCCTCGAGCAGGTCCCCGAACGCCAGGTCGGCCAGGTACCTGCTCTGCCCTCGGAGGAGCCGTTCGTCCTCGCGCCGGGCCAGTGGCTTCCCGACCTGCCTCATGGCGCGGCCTGGCGGCGGACGAGGTCCTTCACGGCGGCGACGATGTTGTGGTAGCCGGTACATCGGCACAGGTTCCCTGACAACCGTTGCCGGATGGCTTCGGAGTCGTTCGCGGGCGCCTCGTCGAGGTACTCGATCGTGGTCAGCAGGAAGCCCGGCGTGCAGAACCCGCACTGGAGCGCATGGTGCTCGGCGAAGGCCTGCTGGACGGGATGCAGACGCTCGCCCTCTGCGGCCAGACCTTCCACCGTGGTGACCGACCGGCCCTGAGCCTGGACCGCCAGCAACGTACATGAGCGGGCCGTCCGGCCGTCAAGGAGCACCGTGCACGCTCCGCACACTCCGTGCTCGCACCCGAGATTGGTCCCGGTGAGGCCCAACTGGTCCCGCAGTGCCCCGGCGAGAGTCTGGCGCGACTCCACCTGAACCGACACAGCGGCACCATTGACGGTCAGGCGGATCGTGTGCAGCTCGAAGGTCATGGCCGCTCCAGCGCCCGGCGATAGGCACGCTCCACGGCGCGGCGGGTCAACACCCGGGCCAGGTGCCGCTTGTAGTCCTCGCTCCCGTGCAGATCGGCTACCGGATCGGTATCGGAGGCGGCCGCCTCGCCGGCTGCTTCCAGGTCCTTGGCCGACGGGACGCTGCCGGCCAGGAGGGCTTCGGCCCGCGCGGTGCGGATAGGCGTGGACGCGGCGCCGGCCAGGGCAATCCGGACGCTCTCGATCGCCTCGTCCGCCACCGTGACCGCGGCCGCCGCGCCGACCACGGCGAAGTCTCCGTGGCGCCTGGCTACCTCCTCGAATGCGGAACCGGTGCCCGGTCCGGGCATGTCCAGGCGCACTTCGGTCAGTATCTCGTCGGGAGCCAGGCAGCTGGCCATCCATCCGGTGGCGAAGTTCTCCGCCGCCACGCTGCGAGTGCCGCGGGGTCCGGCGACCATTACTCGCGCTTCCAGTGCCAGCGCGACGGCGAGCCACTCCGCCGCGGGATCGGCGTGGGCAAGGCTCCCGCCGACCGTGCCGACGTTGCGGATGGCGGCGTGGCCCAAGACGTCGAGGGCCTCCGCCAGCATGTCACACCTGGATGTCAGCCGCTCGTCGAATTCGATGGCCCGATGGGTGACCATGGATCCGATTGTCAGCCGGTTGCCGTCAAGGCGGTAGCGGCCGAGTTCCGCGATGTTACGTAGATCGATCAGGACCGCCGGTCTGACCAGGCGGAACGCCATCAGCGGCAACAGGCTCTGACCACCGGCCAGTATCTTGGCCTCCTCCCCGTACCCGCGCAGGAGCGAGAGTGCCTCCTCCAGAGAGTCCGGGGCGAAGTATCTGAAAGGCGCCGGCCTCACCGGCTACTCCGGGGCACGGATCACGAACCCCCGATTCGGGCGATCGCCTCCATCTCGATCATCTGCCTGGGGTCGAACAGGCGCTCGATCTGCACCAGCGTGGAGGCCGGCCACACGTCGCCCCAGCGCTCGCGCCACACGGGCTCGATCACGCCCCATAGCGTGATGTCCGTGACGTAGGTCCGGATCTGGACCACGTCGTCCATGGTGGCGCCGGCGGAATCCAGTACGTTGGCCATGTTCACCAGCACCTGGCGCGCCTGGGCCGCCATGTCGTCGACGCCCACGATCGTTCCGTCAGCGGTCCGGGAGGTCAGCCCGCTCACGTACAGGGTCGAACTGTCCGGCTCCGCGGCGATGATCTGGGCGAAGCCGTCGATAGGAACGTGGTAATTAGGGCTGTTGATCGCCTTCCGGCCCACTTAGACCTCCTCTTTCGCATCCGGCCACCGTTCGGGGGGCGAGGATTCGCCGACCGGGCGGCGCCCGCGATCGAGGAGGGTACTGAAAAGTGTCCAGTTGGCCCGCAGGTCGGCGACGAACCCCCGGATCACAAGATCGCGGGCCAACCAATCCCCGTCTTTTTCAGCACCCTCCTAGCGGCGACCCTTCGCAGGTTAGCCCCGATCCTCATTCCCGAAGATCGTCCGGGTGGATCAAACCCGGGACGTCCCGTTCCGTTGAGCGGTGTACGCTTCGGGGACCGATACACCGATCGCCGACCCAGGGAGGGTGGTATATGACAAGGATTTCGAGACGGACGGGTCTGGTGGCAGCGCTTCTGAGCCTCGCACTCGTAGCGGCCGCCTGCCAAGGGGACGATGCCGAATCGTCCGGCGCCGGTTGCGCGGTCGACGGCGAGTTGCGTGAGACAACGTTCCTCCTTCCCTTCCCGTTCGCCGTACCCTTCTACTCGATCTTCGTAGCGGAGTCGCTCGGCTACTACGAGGAAGAGGGCATCTCGGTCAACATCGAGTTCGCCGACGGCAGCGCGTCGGTGGTTCAGCAGGTGGTGGCCAACAATGTGGAGTTCGGTCTGGCCGACCCCGGCCCGATCGTGGACGCCGTCGCTCTGGGCGAAGACCTCAAGGTGGTCTTCGTACTCCAGAACCGGCTCATCTACGCACTGGTGACGCCCGCAGGATCGTCCTTCACCACTATCGAGTCTTTCGCCGGTCAAACCCTCGGTGTGTCGGAGGCCACCGCCGGCGAGGTCCCGTTCTTCGAGAGCATGCTGGCGGCCGCCGGCATCGACCCGGAGGCGGATGTGGAGATCATCGAGACCGGGGCCGGCGGGACAACGGCCGCCGCCTTCGACAGCGACCGGATCGTGGCCTACTTCTCCGACTACTTCAACGTGATCGAGTTGGGCTTCGAAGTTGACCTGAACGAGTTCGATCTGGGCGAGTTCGGGTTGCTCAACGGCGCCAGCATCGTGGTCCAGCAAGAGCTCATCGATAGCGATCCCGGCCTTGTCGAGTGCTTGCTGCGGCCGATCGCCCGGGCGGCGGAGTACACCCACGCCGATCCGAGAGCCGGCCTGGACGCGATCGCCGCCTCCCGCCCCGATCAGGTGGGCGATCCCGAAGGGTTCGACAAGCTGGCCATCGAGGAGAGCATCAAGCGGCAGCTGCCGTACGAGGACTCCGGCAACCGGCTGGGTTGGAACCGTCCGGATTCGTGGACGGCCTACATCGACCTGCTGGCATCACGGGGCACCCTCGGCGATGGCTTCGATCCCACGTCGGTGTACACCAACGAGTTCATCGACACCATCAACGACTTCGACAAGCAGGCGGAGCGGGACGCCGCCACGTCGGCCTGATCGGCCGTCAAGCCGAAGCACACGGAAGGGCCGCCATCCGGCGGCCCTTCCGCTTACCCAGGTCGGAACCGTGGAGGAATTCGTGGACGGTTCGGCCGGCCGGACCGCTACTGGAGGCGCTGCATCCTGGTGGTCGCCGACCAGAAGATGACCTTGCGCTCCGTGTAGGCGATCAGCGAGTAGAGCAGGTAGGCGAGGACGGACACGACGAACAGGAAGGCGAACAGCCGGGCGGTCTCGAGCCGTGCCGCCGCGAACTCGATCTGGAACCCCAGCCCGTCCTGGGCGCCGGCGAACTCGCCGATGACCGCCCCGATCGCGGCGAAGGCCATGGCGGTGCGGAGCGAGGCGAACACGAACGGGGCGGAGCGGGGGAGCTTGAGCCGCAGGAACGTCTGCCAGCGGGAGGCCCGGATCGACGCCATCAACTCCAGTTCCTCCTCCTCGGTGGATTGCAGGCCGGTGACCGTGTTGACGAACACCGGGAAGAAGCAGATGACCGCCGCGATGAGGATCTTCGGCATCGCCCCGAATCCGAACCAGATCACGAACAGGGGGGCGATGGCGATCTTGGGCGTCGAGTTGAGGGCGATGGTGTAAGGGATCACGATCCGGCGCGCGGTGGCGAACTCGGCGACCAGAGAGCCGATCACGATGGCCGTTCCCGAACCCAGCAGGAACCCGAACACGATCTCGTACAGCGTGATCCAGGTGTCCTTCCAGTAGGCCAGGTTGCTGAACAGGTTGGTTATCACGAACCAGATGGCCGCCATGATCGAGGAGGGCGCCGGCACCACGATCGGGTTGACCCCGCCGCTCCGCGACACGTACTCCCAGACACCCAGGATCACCACCAGGGAGGCCAGGAACGTCAACGCCGACTTGGCCCGCTCGCTCACAGGGGGCGTCCCATGCTGTCCTTGGCCAGCTCGAGCAGGGAACGGGCTTCCCGGATGTACACGTTCAGCTCGTCAGAAGCCAGCAGGTCCTCCGAGCGGTCCTTGCCCAGCGGGACGGCCACCTCCCCGGCGATCTTGCCCGGGCGCGGTGTCATCACCACCACCCGGTCGCCGATGAATGCGGCCTCGAGCGGGTTGTGGGTGACCAGCAGGGCGCTCCGATTCTGCTGGATGATGATGCGCCTGAGCTCCAGGTCCATGTACTCGCGCGTCATCTCGTCCAGCGCCCCGAACGGCTCGTCGAGCAGGAGCACCTTCGGTTCGCCCATCAGCATCCGGCAGATCGCGACCCGCTGCTGCATGCCACCCGACAGTTCCCACGGATAGCGTTGCTCGAAGCCCTGGAGTCCTGCCAGGGCGATCAGGTCGTTGGCCCGGTCGAGGAACTCCGACCGCTTGGCGCCGTGGGTGCGCACGGGCAACAGCACGTTGTCGACCACCTTGAGCCACGGGAACAGGACGGGCTTCTGGAACATCATGCCGGTGAGTTCGCCCGGCTCGGTCACCGGAACACCGTCGACGAGGATCCGCCCGCCGGTGGCCGGGTAGAGGCCGCCGATCATCTTCAGCAGGGTGCTCTTGCCGCAACCGCTCGGCCCCAGGAGGGCCACCACCTCGCCTTGGTCGACGCGCATGCTGATGTCATCCAGCGCCAGGAGCGCCTGAGGCGTATCCTCGTTGTAGATCTTGGTGACGCCGTCTACGAGCACGGCCGGATGCCCTGCCCGACCGTCACCGGACGGGTCGGTGCCGTCCGTTGCGGGCTTCGGAGCTCTCTTCGGACGGAAGCGAACCATCAATCCCGTTCTCTACTGGTCGGCTTCAAGACTCTTTCCGACGTCCGGTAGCGCAATGTGTACGTGGGGCTGTTCACCCGCGAGAGTGTAGAGCCGGGAGGGAAACGTCCTGCCACTTGAAGCCGTCCCGACCGCGGCATGTACTGCTACGCCGCGCCGGTTCAGCGGCGTTGTCTCCTACTCCTCGCTCATCGCGCGCGAGAGGGCCACTGCGGCGTGCAGAGCCGTGCCGCTGATCATCGCCTCCTCGTCGAACACGGCCCGGTTGGAGTGGAGGCCGGCTGCCCGGCCCGGTTCCAGCTGGGGAGGGCACGCCCCGAGGAACGACATGGTCCCGGGTACCTCCTGCAGCACGAATCCCCAGTCCTCGGCGCCCATGAACGGCGAATCCATCCATACCACGTGGTCGTCGCCCAACGTGTTCCGGGCCACGGTGTCCACCCAGGTGGTGTGGTCGGGGTCGTTGACGGTTACGGGATATCCCAGGTCGATCTCGACCTCGGCCTCCACGCCGTGGGCCGCGGCGATGTTCGGGGCCACCCGTTCGATCAGGGCGTGAAGTTGGAGGCGGGTGCTGTCGGAGACGGCTCGGATCGTTCCGACCAGCAGGGCGGTCTCGGGGATCACGTTGTGGGTGGTCCCGGCGTCGACGGTGGCAAAGGTGATCACGCCCGGATCGAAGACGTTGATCCGGCGGGTGATGGCGGTCTGCGTGGCGAGGACGATCTCCGCGGCCACCGGAATCGGATCGTAGGAGAGGTGGGGGGCGGAGGCGTGGCCTCCCTTGCCCCGGATCGTGACCCGGACCTCGTCGTCCGAAGCGAGTTGCGGGCCCTTGCGGTGGAGCACCATGCCGGTGCGGGTCCAGGTGTTGACGTGGATGGCGAAGGCGCCCGAGGGCCGGTCTTCCGCCGTGTCGAGCAGACCCTCCTCGAGCATGAACCGCGCCCCGGCGAAGCCTTCCTCGCCGGGCTGGAACATGAACAGCACCGTGCCTGCCAGGTCGGACTTCATGGAGGACAGCACCCGGGCCGCCCCGACCAGCATGGCGGTGTGCAGATCGTGCCCGCAGGCGTGCATGAACCCGTCGTGGAGGCTGGCGAACTCCAGGCCGGTCTCTTCCGTCACCGGGAGGGCGTCCATGTCGGCCCGGAGCAGGGTGACCGGGCCGGGGTGGTCACCCTCCAGTACCGCCACGATCCCGCTGGTGGTCTGGTGCGCCACGATGTCGAGGGGTAGGCCTTCGAGTGCTTCGAGCACGATCCGGCGGGTCTCGGGGAGGTGGTTGCCTCGCTCGGGGAATCGGTGGAGCATTCGGCGCAGGTCGACCAGGTCCGGGTACAGGTGCTGGGCGGCTGCTCGGAGGTCGGGCACGGTGCCGCATGCTACCCGCTGAGCGATCCGCGGGGCCGGAGCCGTAACATGGCGCGCCGGAGGTGACGGTTGATCGTAGACGGACATGTGCATCTCAGTGACGATCCGGATCCGACCAGAGGCTGGCCTCCGTTCACAGCCGACGACCTGATCTCCATCATGGACGAGAAGCTCCCGATACCGGGTGGCTCCCGGGTGATCGACCGGGCGGCGGTCATGCCGATGTTGGGTCCCACCCAGCGGGCCGATCTCAGCTTCCGTGAGCAGCACAGGCCGGTGATCGAAGCGGTTCGCAAGTACCCCGACCGGCTCGTGGGGACATTCATGCTCAATCCTCATCTGGGTGTGGACGCCGGCCTGGCCGAACTGAGGCGGCTGGTGGCCGAGGACGGGTTTCGCATGGTGAAGCTGCACCCGACCGCTCACGCCTACTGGCCCAAGGCCCGCGAATTCACCGATCCGGTTCTGGAGGAGGCCGCTCTGCTGGACATTCCGGTCCTGATACACACGGGCGATCCACCGTTCGCGGTCCCGGCACTGATGGAGCCCTTGGCCGCCGACCATCCGGGCACGACGGTGATCCTGGCTCATCTCGGGACCCAGAAGATCGGGTACGCGGACGACGCCATCAATGTGGCTCGCCACTGCGACAACGTGTACCTGGAGACCGGGTGGGGCCATCAGCCGAGGGTTGCCGAAGCGGTCCTCGCGATCGGCGCCGGCCGCATGGTGTTCGGCAGCGACTGCCCGGTGCAGGATCCATACAGCCAGCTACGCATAATCGAGACCCTCACCAGGGACGGTCCGCTCGGGATCAACCTGAGCGAATCGGACATGGAAGCCATCATGGGGAACAATCTGGCCCGGCTCTTGCATCTCTGAGCATTCGACGGATGACTCCTCGGTCCCGGACGGACGGGAGGAGGCGTCAATGGAGGACGGATCCTCCGTTCACGGCGATCAACTGGCCGGTCACGAAGTCCGAGTCCGCAGACGCCAGGTAGAGCATCGTGCCGGTGAGGTCGTCAGGTGTCTCGGCCCTGGGAAGCGCCCGCCGGGCGATGCTCCGCACCGGCGCATCCCCACCGAGGCGGAGAGCTGATTCGGTCTCGGTGAAGCCGGGCGCCACCGCGTTCACCCTGATCCCGTCGGGTCCCAGCTCGTGCGCAAGGGTTCTGGTCAGCGCCCAGATCGCGCCCTTAGAACCCACGTAATGCGCCATTCCGGGCACTCCCGACAACACCAGATCGGAGGACATGTTGATGATCTTTCCGTATCCGGCCTCCCGCATACCCCCGGCCACGGCTCGGACCATCAGCCACAGGCCCTTTACGTTGACGGCCATCGTCCGATCCCACTCCGCTTCGGTGATCCTGTCGAATGGCTGCCGGCGAAGCCCTGCCATATCGGCGGCGTTGTTCACCAGGATGTCGACCGTGCCGACTGTCCTCCGGGTGCGTTCGGCCATGCGGGCCACGCTCTCCGCATCCGCCACGTCGGTCCGGATGGCCAGCGCCCTGCCTCCGTTACCGAGGATGGAGTCGGCCACCTCATGGGCCAGGTCACCCTGGATGTCGGCGATGACCACCCAGGCCCCTTCGTCGGCGAACCGCTCGGCCACCCTCCTGCCGATTCCCTGGGCCGCTCCGGTCACGATCGCCGTCCGGCCCTCCAGGGCGCCGCCTGCGGTCGTCATATGGCCGTCCAGCCGCCGTCGTGGGTCATGACCGCCCCGCTCACGAACCGGGAGGCGTCACTGGCCAGGTAGAGGACCAGGGGAGCGAGCTCCTCGGCGGTGGAGGCTCGCTGGAGCGGTATCCGCTCGTGGATGGTGCGCCGGAGGCTCGCCTCCTGTTCGGGGGTGGCGAAGTTACCGGCCCGCTTGCTCAGGTTGGTGCCGAGGTGCCAGCCGGGGGCTACGGCGTTGGCGCGCAGCCCGAACTCCCCGTAGTCGGCCGCGGTCTGGAGGGTGAGTCCGATCATGCCTGCCTTGGAGGCGGCGTATCCGGCCTGGGAGATGACGTCCGGATGGAAGCCCCGCATCCCGAGCACCGAGGCGATGTTCACGATGGACGGGCTCTCGGTGGCCAGCATCATCGGTATCAGCGCTCGGGTGCACAGGAACGCGCTCCGCAGGTTGACCGCGATCACGTCGTCCCACTCCTGGACGGGGATGTCGGCCACCCGCCTGGACGGAGGGGAGTTGCCGGCGTTGTTGATCAGCACGTCCAAGCCCGGGCCGGCCTCCGCCAGCCGTTCGGACATCGCCTCGACAGCGGTCGCATCCGCCACGTCACATTCGATCGCCCAGGCCCGGCCACCGCCCCCTGATACGAGCGAGGCGGTCTCCTCGGCGGCGGACCGATCAATGTCGACCGGGATGACCTCGGCGCCGGCCTCGGCCAGGATCCGGCAGAAGGCCCTACCGAACCCCCCACCGCCACCGGTCACCAATGCACGCCGCCCGGCCATCGAGAACCGCTCTTCAATCACGTCAGACGCCCTCCTGCCACAGCCGGCCCGACGATCCTAGGAGATGGGGCGTGATCTCCAAGATCGAATCGATTCGATCTACCAAATCCGATCACTCCGCACATCGGCGTCACACGAAACTGCAACCTACTTGACAGGATTGGCCGACGAGCTAACTGTTCCCGAGTGGCGAGTTCGTCCTACGTTCGCGCGGCGTTACGGAGGGCGGGCCCGATCTTGCCATGGCCCGAGTAGGTGATCACCAACTCGTCCATTGCCCTCGTCATGCCCACGTAGACGAGCCGCTTGGCGGCGTCCGTCTGCTCCCCCTCCGGTACATCATGGGCGTAGACCTGGTTGACGCCGCCGATCACGATCCGGCTGAACTCGAGCCCCTTGAGGCCGTGGATGGTCGACACCCGGACTCTGTCGTGGACGCTCATGGCCAGGTCCCTGCGGTCCTCGGAAGGCTTGCGGTCCTTGTGCTGGATGTGGAAATAGGGAAGGTTCTGTCTCCGGCACTCGTCCCACAGCTCGTCCTGGAGGTCCCGGTGTCCGTACATGACGGCGATGTCCTTGGCATCGACCCCTTCGGAGAAGAGGCGCACCACTTCGGAAGCCATGGCCCGGGCTTCGTCCCGAAGGTTCCCGCACTCGAGAACTCTGGGAGCGGGTCCTTGCCGGTAACTCGCCTCGGGTCGGATCAACCACTCCTCCTCGGGTCTCCCGGTTGATCGCCCGGTTGCGGATCCATCCAGGAAGTCCCAGGCGAGATCCAGGATCTGTCGCGTGTTGCGGTAGTTGCGCCGGAAGATCGTGGTGCGTCCGCGGGCGGTCATCTCGGGCGGGTTCCACGTCATGCTCCGCCTGTAGACGTTCTGGGCGCTGTCCAGCGCCAGGACGAGGTGCCCGGCCTGGTAGGAGCGTAGATCGAGACTGGTGGGCTGGAGGTTCCGCCGCGACGCCTTGAGCATCGCGTATGCCAGGTCGAGGCCGGCATGATCGAAGTCCTGGGCCTCATCGACCATGACGATGTCGTACCGGCGGGAGTCGGGCAGCCGGTTGGCGGCTCCGACCGCCCGCCGCCTTTGCTCCTCGAAGTCGAGCCTGCCCGGCCTGCCGGGCCTTCCTGCCAGGCGGTACGCCAGCCGGTCTACGTTCCTCACGGTGATGCGGTCGCTCCGGCCGACCATCAATTCGAGGGCGTTGGCCAGCAGCCGGTTGTAGCACAGCACCAAGATGCGGTAGTTCGGGGAGGTGTCATGCAGGAAGCGGGCCCGGTGGGTCAGCACCAGCGTCTTACCGCTCCCGGCCACACCGCGCAGCATCCGGTACCCCCAGCCCATATGCTCGGCCAGCCTTTCCTGCCGGCGGTCCATGACCCGGATGATGTCCTCCGGAGCCACGTCGGGTTCCTGGAACAGGGGCAGGGTTTGGCCGCGCTCCGGTTCCGACCCGAGCACCTGCGGATCGATGACCACGCGAGGGTTTATCTCGGCGCGTACCCGGTTCTCCTCCTGCTCGCTCAAAGGAGAGGCGACCTCGGCCCCCAGCATCCGCCTGATAGACGCACGCATGCGGGTCTCGTTCATATCGGATCCCAGCAGGACGGCCTGGTTGTCGGAAGGCTCGAATCCATCGACCGGCCGGTCGTGGTCGGGAAACGCCACCACATGGCAGACCGGCAACGAACGGACCAATGACCGGTCGATCCGGGATCGCAACTCTCCGGCGCGCTCGGCGATGTCCTCCCTTATGGAGACGATCGTCTCCTCTCTCAGGACTTGGCGCATCCAACGGGGCCTCCGGCCCGGTCTGGGCGTCCGTGGCGCTTCCAGGAGAACGATCCCGGCGCCCGGGTCCAGCACCAAGAGGTACGGCGGTTTGTCATCCTTCGCCTCGAGCCAGACAGTGGTCTCGTCGGGCAGGAAGTCGCGCGCCGCCCGCGCCACATGCCGGAGCCGATCGGGCACGCTGGACCGGCTGGGAATGTTCTCGGGGATCAGGAACGCCATGGGTCGGACATCTTACGAGGATGCCTGCTCCGGACCGGCGCGTTACCTGGCGTAGCGCCCTCGTACCACCTGGCGACCCCGGTCGGTCAGCCGCAACGTCTCGTAGTTACGATCCCGCGGCTTGGCCGTTTCCAGTATGCCCTCGTCGATCAGTTCATCGATCCGGTCTTGTATCTGCTGGGTGGTCAGCATCGCTAGTTGCGCGAAACAGCTGTTCAGTGTCAGGTTTCGATGGAGCGGGTGCGGTCCTCCGCCGTCACCCCGCAGCGTCCGGACGAGGTTGGTCCGGGACCACTGCCCTCGCGAGACGCTGTCGACCAGGATCAGGATGCTGAGGGTGGCGGTTTCCTGGACGGCCTCCTGTACCTGATCGGTATGTATCTCGATCCTCTCCCACGGGCGGGGGAGGCTGGGCGTGCAAGCGTCGCATCCGCCGCAGGTGTCGAAGCCCGGCTCGCGCTCGCCCAGGTAGGCCAGCATCTCGCGCCGCCGGCAATCGGGAGCACCGCGGGCCAGTTCTCGGGCTCTGATCGCCCGCTGTTCCACCGACTCGCGCTGGCTGACCAACAGCTCGCGGAGGCGGGGCCGGTCGGGTTCCACGCCGTCCGGGCGATCGAAGACCCATCCGAACCTCCAACCCGTGAAGTCACAGACATCCGCCTTCTGCAGCTCCAGGAGCACCGTTTCGATCTCCCGGGGCGTCATGCCGAGGCGGTCCTGCCACGACTGCCACTGGTACTCGCCTCCCACCCGCTCGGCGATCCGCAGCACCTTTCCGGCCCTTCCGGCCCGTTCCGGAATACGGCGTCGGTACTCGTCGAATCGCGGCCACGTGTCCTCGACAAGGGTCACCCGGCCCCGGAGCACGAAGTCCCGGTGCCTCCGGACGGCGCCGATCCCGTCGAGATAGTGCAGGGCCAGCGCCTTGGTCTGATCCCTCTCCCCGTCCCGGCCATCCGGCCGCTCGGTCGGCGGTGCCGGATCGATGAAGTTCAGACCGGGGCGCAGGCCCTGGAACACCTCGTAGACGGTGTCGAGTTCCGGGACGGACGAACGGATGAAATACTCATGGATACGGCAGTCCCGGGGGGTGACCAGAAGCACGGCCGTGCCGGTCTCCGGTCCGGTGCCGTCACGGGCGCCTCGGGCCACCCGGCCGGTCTCCTGTACGTACTCCTCGATGGAGGCCGGCATCTCGAGATGCACGATCAGGGCAATGTCCGGCTTGTCGATCCCCAGCCCGAAGGCCTTGGTGGCCACCACCACGTCGATCTCACCGTGGCGAAAGGCGTCCTCGGTGTGTTCCCGTTCGGTGTATTCCATCGCGCCGCTGTACGGGCGCACCCGGTGCCCGAAGATGCGCAGGAGGGCGGACAGCCGGGTGGCGTCCTTGGGGGTCGGGACGTAGACGATGGCGCTCTTCCGGCGGAACGCCTCGACCACCTCGGCGATGCGGAGATCGCGATCCCGCGTGTTCACGCATCGCTCCACGAAGTAGCGGATCTCGGGCCGGTTCGCGGAACCGGACAGACGGGCGGGGTCAGGGAGTTCCAGGAGGTTGGATATGTCGTCGAGGACCTTCGGTGTGGCGGTGGCGGTCACCGCCAGCACGGGCAGCCGTTCATTGCTGATAGCGGAGAGCGCGCGCGGGATAACGGCGTACTCGGGCCGGAAGGAGTGGCCCCACAGGGAGATGCAGTGGGCCTCGTCCACGGCGATCCTCCTGATGTCCACCTTCTCCAGCCAGGATCGGAACATCGGCGACCACAGCCGTTCCGGACTGACGTAGAGCAGCTTGACATAGCCGGCTGCCGCGGCGCGGAGGATGTCGCGCTGCTCGGCCTGGCCGATCCCGCCGTATATGGCAGCCGCCTCGGTAATCCCTCTCGCTCGCAGGTTGTCGACTTGGTCCCTCATGAGGGCGATCAGCGGGGAGACGATCAGCGTCACGCCAGGAGAGAGGAGAGCGGGTATCTGGTAGGTGACCGACTTGCCCGATCCGGTGGGAAGCACCGCCACCACGTCCTCACCCTCGATGAACCGGGTCATGATCTCGTGCTGTCCGGGCCGCCAGGCCTCGAAGCCCAGCCACTGGCGTGCAGCTTCCAAGCGATCCTCCACGGCCTCCCGGTCGAGTGGTGCACCGGCTGAGACCTCGAGAGCGCTCTGGGAGAGGGTGCGGACACCGGGAATGGTGTCGATTCGTTCTCGCCTCCGGTCATCGAGATTGATCCGAAGGTGGTCGGTGATCGCCCGGTAGGCCTGTTCGGGAGTGTTGATGTCTCTCCTCGTAGGAGGTCCGGAGAGGCTCCCGAGCAGCACATCCCGGTAGCTGACCGGGCGCCGGAGCCGGTTGTCGAGCACCACGGTGACCCCCTCGTCGTCAATGGTGCGGATCAGCCTCCCCACTCCTTGGGCGAACGCGATGGCGGCCCTCGGGACTATGTACCGGGCGAACGGGTCCTCGCCCTGCCGCTCGAGTAGGTCCGTCCGGGCGGCCACCACGGGATCGCCGATCGAGTCGAACGGGATCTTCTCGATGATCAGTAGGCGCAATGCCTCTCCGGGAACGTCCACCCCCTCCCAGAACGATCTCAGACCCAGCAACGAGGCGGACCGATCGGTTCTCATGCGCTCCACCAAGGCGGGGGAGGACTCGTCTCCCTGGGCGAGGAGTTCAAGTCCCAGGGGCGCCAGGTGGGTCCGGGCGTGGTCCCGGACGTAATGGAGCCGAGCCCGGGCTGTCATCAGGGCCATGGCGCCCCCGCCGCTGGCCACGCACAACCGCGGGATCTCGCGCGCCTCCGTCTCGGTGAAGCGGTCCATCAGGCTGCCCCTGGGAGCGGGCAGGTAGTCCGTGAGCAGCAGCAGATGCTGTTCGGGGAGCCTCTCGAAGGGGGAGTCGAGCACCTCGGTGCGGGCCGAGCCGATGCCGAGGCGCCTGATCAAGTAGTCGAAGCTGTTCCCGCTCCGCAGCGTTGCCGAGGTGAGCACGGTCGAGTGGCTGCGCTTCCAGAGATCCGACAGCATGCCGGCCACGGAGAGCGGGACTCTCCGGAGAGCCCACAGCCAACTGCCATCCTCGGGTTCGTCCTCTTCTCCGGTTTCCTCCGTCGCCGATGCCGGGCTGGCGAACGAGACCTCGGCGATGTTGATCCACTCCGTCGTGCCGGGATCCGTTTCATCATCGAAGAGGCGCAGGTCGGTCGAGGCCCACAGCACGGCGCCGACCAGCTTCTCCGCCTCGAGTAGCTCCCGGCCCAGCCGGGCGATCTCGTCCTCAAGCGCGTACCGCCGGTAGCGGCCGCGCAGCTCCTTCGGGACCACGAAGTCGTCGAGGCTGTCGACCAGCCTCCGGAGACCGTTGCGCATGGCCCGCTCCCGCTGGATGACCGTTCTGTAGGAAGGGTGGCGGGTGTCGACACCCCGACGGATCCGGTAGGAGGCGCCGTAGCGAGCGGCCTCCTCACGGGTGACGCCGGTCCGATCTCTCAGGTATTCGGTGAGAGGAAGCCCGAACGCCTCGACCGCGGCGCGGGCATGGTCGGCCGCTCGCCGTATCGCCGCGATCTTGCGGTCTCCGAGGCCGGCTCCGGTGGCGGACGCCAGCCTGGCCGCCAGCCCGCGGCGCTGCTCTCGGTCCCAGACGGCCACGCACAAGCGCTCGAGCTCTTCGCCGGTCACGATCCGGCTGGCGGCGGCAGTTACCGAGTCCTCCAGGTCGTGGGCCTCGTCGATGATGAGGTTGAAGCCATCCCCGAGACCCGGGTCGGAGGCGAGCAGGGCGTGGTTGAGGATCGCCACGTGGCAAAGCCGGAGCGCATCGCGGGCGCGGCGGCAGAAATCCAGCGCGTCGACAGGGTCGCGCACCGGGCCGGGCGGGTCGGCGACGCGCAGTTTCCAGCGGAGGAGTCGCAGCGACGCCAGCCGGCCCTTGATGGCCGCGGTGCGAAGGTCAGCCCAGTCCCCGCTCGGCGTCTGCGCCACCCAGCCGCAGATGATCGCCAATGCCAGGCCGGTCTCCTGGTGGATGGGAATCTGATCGGTCTCCTCCTCCAGGCCGGTCAACTCGGCGTCCAGAGCCTTGAGGCTGATGTAGTTCTCCCGACCCTTCATGATCACCTTGGAGAACGGCCCGATCTGGGTTTCGAGCTCCTCCAAGGTGGCCAGAATCTGGTCCTGCAGCACCCGCGAATGGGGGGTGATCACCGCCTTCAGGCCGGAGGCCCGAGCCATCTCGATGGCGGGGACCAGATAGGCGAGGGTCTTACCGGTTCCGGTTGGCGCCTCGATCATCGCTCGCGATCCCGAGCGCGAGACCGCCCTGGATACCATGCCGGCCATCACCGCCTGCTGGGGACGCGGCGTTCTTCCGGCGGTCATGAGGACGCCTCCCTCCAGGAACGCCGCCACGACCTTCTTGATGTCGAACTCGCGGGTGGGTTCGATGGGCACTAGCGGAGTTGGTCGGGGGACCGCTTCGTGGAGGGCAACGGTCTGTCCGGGTACGGTGACGAAGCCGGCCCAGGGATGCCCGACCAGACCGAGGACCCGGCGCTGCAACCGGCGGCCGGGCGTGGGCCGGCCGAGTTCCTCCAGAAGGCCCAGCACTATCCCGTGGGCCATGCGTGCATCCACCAGGGCATCGTGGTTGTCCCGGCCCGGGATCCGGTAGAGAGCCGCGAGGTCGTCCAATCCCCGTCCGGCCGGGGGATAGCTCCCGTCCGATCCCCGGATGCCCGCACCCGCCCGCGGGTGGACCAGATGGGCGAGGTCCAGGGAGTCGAGCCGGCGCCCGGACGGCGCCTTGAGGCCGGCTGCTTGTGCGGAGGCGTCGAGCACCACGAAGTCGTAGCCCAGCCCGTTGTGGGCGATCATCGGGCGGTCGCCCACCCAGGTGAAGAATTGCCGTAGGGCCTCCTCGGGCGCAGGAGCGCCGGCCAGGTCGGCGTATACGAGGCCGGTCAACCGGGTGATCCGCTCCGGCAACTTCCGATCCGGCCGCACCAGAGTTTCGAAGCTGTCTATCTCGCCCGCGGGCCCGGCGCGAACCGCACCTATCTGGATGATCTCGTGTTCTGCCGAATCCGGTCGATCGGCGTTAGTCTCCAGATCGAAGACCACGAACTCCGGCATTGAAGGCATAGCCCGGCGATGCTAACGGCAGCAGCCCACCGTTAACCGAGCTGCTGTTTGAGCCTCGAGCGGACCGCATCCGTCGTATACAGCTCTGAGTAGGTTTGGCGGGCGGTTAGAGCGTCGGTTCGATCCCTAGGTCAGGTCGAAGAGAGCCGACGCGTTGCCGGCGAAGATCGAGTCTCGGGTCGTCTCGTCTACCGTCTCCATGGCGTCCATCGTGGCTCCGGCATCCTCGATCGAGAAGGGATGGTCGGTGCCGAACATGACCCGGTCGCTCCCGACCATGGCAATCGAGGCTTGGAACGGGCCGGCGGCGTACGTGATGGCGTCGATGTATAGCCGGGCGATTGACTTGGACGGGAGTTCCGGAAGTCTGGTCCGGCCGATCTCGTCCGATCGCCAGGCGGCGTCGAGTCGCCCTACCAGGGCCGACAGCGTTCCACCACCATGGGAGACGATGATCTTGAGATCGGGGTGGTTGTAGAGGACGCCGCCGAAAACGAGCCGGCTCACCACCGCGGTGGTCTCCATCGGGAATCCCACCCCCACGGGTAGCACGTGTCCGTATCCTTCCAGGAGGTCGAGGGCGATGCCGTCCTGGGGGTGCAACAGCAAGGGGAGTTGCCGGGACTCGAGTGCCGCCCAGACCGGTTCCAGTTCCGGGTCGTCAAGCCGGAAGTGGGCGATCCTCGGGCCGGTCACGATCCCGCGCAGGCTGGGGTGGGCGTCTATGGCCTCGATCTCGTTCAACACGTCCGGGACGCCGGTGGCGGGAAGGGCGCCCAGGCCGACCAGCCGGCCCTCCGTCCTCTCCTCCAGCGTGCCCAACTCGTCGTTGACCACCCTCGTGAGCTCGACTCCGTGCTGTCCCTCGAAGGGCTCCATCCAGGGGTTGCCGAGCGAGATGACCGATCGTGAGATGGCGTTCTCGTCCATGAAGCCGACTTTGCCGGGGATCGTCCACCAGCCGTCCTCGATGGGGCGACCGATGCGCGGGTCGGCTTCCTCCTCCGGGAAGATCACGAAACGCCGGATCTCGCCGTCCCGGTAGACGCGCGGCATCTCGCGTCGCTTCTCCAGGCCGGCCAGGTAGGACGTGGGGTAGAAGTGGGTGTGGACATCGATTCGTGTGGTCATCGAGTGCTGCCTCCCGTGGCGTTCGATTCGTCGAGGACCAGGGCGTCGAGCGCGGCTGTCACCACCTTCTCGACCAAGCGTTCCGATTCTTCGGGGGTCAGCCGGGTGGACGCGTCCTGCGAGCTGGCCACCAGGCAGATGGATCCGGTCCTGACCCGGAGCATGGATCCGAGAACGAAGAGCGTGGACGTCTCCATCTCCGAAGCCAGGGCGCCTCCCGCCGTCCAGGCCGCCCGCTTGCCCCTCATCTCCTGGGCCACCGGGAGCCGGTCCGGGTCACGGTGGGAGTAGAAGGAGTCCTTCGAGTGGAGCACCCCCACCCGAACCGGAAGCCCGAGCGCCTCGGCCGCCGCCCGCAGGCAGTAGGTCAGATCGAGGTCGGCCACGGCCGGGAACTCGATCGGGAGGTAGGACGTTCCGGTTCCTTCCTCCCGGATCGCGGCCGTACCGACGATCACCTCACCCGGCCCCACGTCGGGACTCATCGACCCGCTGGTCCCGGTTCGTATGAGGGTCTTGGCGCCCACGCTGGTGAGTTCTTCGATCGCGATGGCCGCAGACGGGCAGCCGATACCGGTAGACGTGACGGACACCGGCATGCCCCCGTACGTCCCCGTATAGGTGGTGTACTCGCGATTGGTGGCGACGTGGCGGGCATCGTCGAGAAGGCCCGCGATCAACTCGGCTCGCTTGGGATCGCCCGGCAGGAGCACCCGTTCGGCGACGTCACCGGGCAGGCAACGGATGTGGTGCTGAGGCCTGTCGGTGCTCAGCGGATCATGCTTCATGGGGTCCGACCTCCTGCGCCTTCGAGATATTCTTCCAGCTCATCAACCCCGCGCGCCGGCGGGTCCAACCCGATGCCACCGGAGATCTGATGCATGGTGGAGGGTTCTACCCCCGCCAAGTGGAGGAGCGGGTCTCCGAGCACCGACATCGGACTGCCTTCCAGATGGATCTTGCCGTCGCGGAGCACGACGACCCGGTCGGCGCAGTCGAAGGCCAGATCAACGTCATGGGTGACCACGACGCAGCCGTGGCCGCGGCGGCGCGTGTCGGAGATGAGGTCGGTGAGGACACGGGTCCCGTCTGCGTCCTGCCCGCCGGTTGGTTCGTCGAGCACCAGGACGGGAGTCCCCATGGCCACCACTGACGCGATGGCAACCCGCTTTCGCCACGAGAGCGTCAGGTCGTAGGGATTGTGGTCCGCGACCGACTCGAGGTCGAGCAGGGCCATCGCTCGCTCGTGGCGCTCGGTGGCGTCGTCGTCTCCCGAGCCGTTCTCGGCGCCGAAGGACACCTCTTCGGAGACCCGGTCCCGGAACAGCTGCGCGTCAGGATTCTGGAACACCAGCCCCACGGTTCGCGAGAGTTGGGCGGGCCTCACCTCCCTCGTGTCGGTCCCGTCTACGGTGACCGTCCCCGAACCGGGCTTGAGCAGCCCGTTGAACAAGCGGAGCATCGTCGACTTGCCGGCCCCGTTATGGCCCAGGACGAACAGGGTCTCGCCCATGGACACGTCCAGGCTGATTCCCCGGATCGCCTCTGCTCCTCCCTTCGGGTACGTGTACCGGATTTCGCTCAGGTGGATCACGGAGTCGGCTCCCGCTCCCTACCAAGGTTCCGAAGGGAGCTGACCAGCTGGTCGGTGGTCAGCGGGGGAGTGTCGCCCAGGGCGATCCCGCGCCGGCGCAGGTCGGCCCAGACGGCGACGCAGCGGGGAACCAGGATCGTTCCCGCGAGGAGGCGAGGGTCGGCCAGCAGCGTTGCCGGATGGCCGTCGGCGGTCACCCGACCTTCATCCAGGATGACCAGCCGATCCGCCATCTCGAGCCAGTGGCCCAGGTCCTGCGCCACCAGGACGACTGTGGTGCCCGCATCCCGGAGCGTCCTGACCAACGAGACGACCTCCTCCCTACCGGTGGGATCGAGTTGGGAAGTCGGGTCGTCAAGAACCAGGATCGGCTTCCTCTGGGCCAGAGCACAGGCAATGGCCAGCCGCTGTGATTGGCCACCCGACAGGCGGCGGGGGTGCCGACCGGTCATCTCGGCCAGTCCCACGCTCTCCAGGGCCTCCAGTGCTCTTGCCGCGATCTCGTCCGGCGGGAGGCCCTCGTTCTCCAAGGCGTAGGCGACCTCGTCGAACGCCGTGCTCGTGGCGGCCGTGAGCTGATCGAACGGGTTGTCGAACACGACACCGACCGACTCGGTGAGCGCGTGTGGTGGAGCGCTCTCCACATCATGCCCCAGCACCCGTGCCGTACCCTCGAAACTTCCCCCGAGCGGTCGCGGGATGAACCCGGCCACCACCCGGGCCAGCGTCGACTTGCCACCTCCGGACGGCCCGGAGATCAGCGTGAGCTGATCAGCACGCAGTCCGAGAGTCAACCTCGTCAGTGTTGGCTCGGAGGCGGTGTCGTAGGTGAATGTGAACTCCTCGAAGGAGGCGAAGGTGGAGGCGGTCAGGCTCGCGGATTCCGGTAGGCCGGCGCCGCTCACCAGATGACCGCCAGGACGAGCAGAGGGATCGAGGCCAGGAGCAGGCTCCTCTGGAGCAGCCTTCCCCTCTCCCGGACCGCGACTGCGGCGGTCCGCCGGCCGGGCAGGGAGAACCCGCGGGACTCCAGGGCGAGCGTCCTCATCTCGACCCCGATCAGCGAACTCACCAGCAGCGGTTTGAGCAATGCGAACAGAGTCCTGAGGCGCCTTGGCAGGCTCCCCTTCGTGTCGAAGCCGCGGGACTGCTGAGCCTCGAGAATCTGTGTGGCCCGGAGCCTCATCTCCGGGATCAACTCAGCTCCCGCCAGGTAGGCGTAGGCCAGCTTGTGCGACACGCCCCGCTGGATGAGAGCGGTGGCGAAGATCTTGGGGTGGACGGTCGTCATCGCGGCGGTCACCGCGATGACGAACACTGCTATCCGCGCCGCGGTCGTCCCGGCAAGGGCCAAGCCGCCGGCGTTGACCGAGATGGGGCCCCAAGCCACCAGAGGCTCCGCGTCGTACGGGCGGACTATCCCATGGATCACGACCAGGGCGAATGTCATAGGTGCCATCAGCCGGAGGGACTTGAGGGCGATGATGCCGAGGCGGGACACGACCAGGGTCAGCACCGCCGCTGCCAGGAGGATGGCCGGTACCAGTACGGTGTCACCGGCAAATCCTGCCACCGATAGTGGAAGCACCGCGGCCAGCTTGGTCAGGGGATGGGCCCGGTGAAGCCAGGTGTTCCCGATCTCGTATAGCTCGGCGACCCGAGCCGGGGACCAGGTGGCCGTGTCGGTTTCCACTACACCAGTATGGCCGTGTTGGTCTGTCTGCGGAACAACTCGGCGTGCTCTGCTAGCCATCGGCGCCCCTCATGGCGTTCCGCCCCGAGGGACGCCGATGTTCACAGGCAGACCACTAGCGGGTCAGAACGGTATGACCTCTCGGCCGAACGGAGGCCGGTAACGCTGCGGGACGCCCTTGATCAGAGCGAATGCCAGGAGCACTGTCAGCACCTTGTCGCCCGGTGTCGTGAGCAACTGCTGACCGAGCACCGACTCGACCATGTTCCTCCCGGAAGCCGCGAAGAAGCCGGTAACGGCATCGACGCCGGATCCTGAAACGCCTTCGAACACGAGAACCACGAGGGGCATGGCGGTGATGATGGTGATCGCGGTCAGGCAGAGCATCATCACGATGATCTTGCCCGTAGAGCGAAGGAAGCCGTGTGCCGCCATGACGCCGGCCACGATTCCGATGGCCGCGTTCACGATCCCGAAGGGGATCGACGTCGCCTCGAGCGTGAGTCCGATCACCAGGTTCGTGAGCACTCCGGCGACCGCCGCTACCCACGGCCCCGCCAGGAAGGCCGCCATGGTGGTGCCGATGGTGTCGAGGAACAGGGGCAGGTTCAAGGTCTGGGTGAAGAACCTCCCGATGAGGTTGATCCCGATAGCCACCGGGATGAGTACCCATGCCGTTGTCGTGAAAGCTGTCTTGAATCGGAGACCGTCTTTGATCGCGCTCATGCTCTATCGCCTCCCGTCTAGCGCTTCCCGTGGAAGCTTATTTGAAGGAGGCACCCGCCGTCGGAGAAACCGGGGGTTTTATACATTCTTCACGTCCATTCACCTGGCCCTCAGCGACCACGACATGTGATGGGGCTGGTGCGACGGCGCCTGGAACCGGACCAAGACCAGGCGGACGCTGTGGACCTGTTGGGTGTGGTCACGGGACAAGACGTGGAAGCCGACCCGGACCGGCCAGGCCGCCGGCGGATAACACAGCAGGTAGCCCGGGACCGCACCCTATCGACAGTAGACCACCCCGGCGACAACCCGACCCAATACCACCCAAGACACCCAACCCACCAAGCCGCCAAAACCCCGCATTGGCCCAGCACACTATTCGGCGCCGTAGGAGTGTCCGTGATACTCTGGTCCCTGACCCGGCATCGATAGGGGGAGGGCGAATTGAGTCGCGTGGCATCCAGGTCTACGGTAGTTATTGCTATTATGGTTGTACTAGCCATTGTTAATGGGGCAGGCCAACCCGGTCGGCGCCCATACGACTCTGCCGGCACATGTTAACTTTTCGGTAGTCGACGGAGATGAACCCGGGGAGGCTCTCATAACATGGGACGCAGTGCCGGGGGCCACCGGCTACAGCGTTCGCTGGATGAATGTGAACGCCGCGACGCTCCTCCAGCGCCTCGGAGGACCATGGCAGGATTATATTGAGTCCATCGACATCGCCGAACGCGGCGAGGATGATTACACGCTAACGCTTAAGAACCTTGCGCCTGGAACCGTCTATGCGTTTGGCGTCGGCAGCAAGTTTGGCCAATCGACTAGTCCTAGTTGGTCTGGTTGGGCTACGTTGAAGTTGGCGGGTTCCGATGGCACCATGGATGTGTACGACATCGTCCAATTGCAGTCCGCTGCATTGTCTATAGCGAACCATGCCCACTCGTTGAGTAGTGTAGGGACTGTACCGACTAATGCCGGTATGACACGGGAATCACTCACTCAAGACGGGACGCTCATCTTCCGACACAAGGCCGCTATAACTCAACAACTGGGGATCCTCAACAAGAAGAGTAATAGTGACCGAGTTGATCACATCAAGTCCCTGGCCAATAGGCTCATCACCAATGTCGAGTCTATTCAAGGTGGAAGGGGCCAGTTGTTACTCAGATTGCAGGCGGAGCAAAAGAGCCGAGCCGAGTTGACTCGTGCTAACTCTATTGCCCTATTCCCAGCTGTCACCGCCAGTACGGACAGACAATTCTATGGCCTAGTGACCAACCTTCCTGAGGATAGACATACCGGTTCAACGGTACTCACTAGGCAGAATCTGCTGGATTACAGCGCCACCGATAGCCTGGCGAACAACACGGTCTTGGGGCATACGCTTCTGCTGGTGGCAAGCCTTATGCAAGATCCCACACACGTAGCACGGCTTCAGGAGTCATTTGACTCGGTAGCCCACAGAATTGATCTTGACATCAACCACCTTCGAGCGTCTTCTTTCGCTGGACTGAACAATGTCGTCTTGAATCTGGCCGAGAACCTGCGTGATGCCGGAACCGAAGGGGATGACTATTTCGAACGGCTGGAGGAGCGTCTTGAGCTGGTGGAGCAGGAACGTGCTCTGATAGAGGACAGCGAGAACGTTCTGAGGCAGCTCTTGACTCAGGTTGACGCGTTGGGTAAGGAAGCCCAGGGTTTGCGTGTGCCACCCATCCCAACGGCTCCAACGGTGAGCCCGGATGATCCCGGCATCTCCGACAGCGAGATACTGTTCGGTCAGTCAGCGGCCCTCACCGGACCTTCCGCAGCGTTGGGCTTGGGTATGCAGCTGGGCATCCAGGCGGCGTTCAAAGAGGCGAACGACGCAGGAGGAGTGCACGGACGCCAGCTGAGGCTTGTGACCAGAGATGACCGATACGAGAGCGATGCTGCGTTCGGGCAAACCCTTCGTCTGATCGAGAACGATCAGGTCTTCGGGTTGATCGGAGCGGTGGGAACACCAACCTCTCGGGCAGCCTCCCCGCTGGCACGCGCATCGGGCGTGCCGTTCGTAGCACCCTTCACCGGTGCGCAGCTGCTGCGCGTCGGCGAGCTGAGCAATGTTCTCAACATCCGTGCCTCATACCACCAGGAAACTCAGAAGATGGCGGAGCTACTGGCCGCTGCCGGGAAGACGAGGGTGGCGGTGCTCTACCAGAACGACTCTGATGGTGTTGACGGTCTGACAGGGGTAGAGCAGGCGGTGGAGGCTCATGGCCTGGAGTTGGTGGCTTCCTGGTACTACCGGCGGAACACGGAGGCTGTCACGTCCGCGGCGTTCCGGATCGCCGACAAGCAGCCGGACGCGGTCATCATCATCGGCGCTTACCGCCCGGCGGCGCGGCTCATCGAGAAGCTGCGCGAGGACCTGGGACCCGAAACGATCTTCATGGCCGTGTCGTTCGTCGGCAGTGAAGCTCTCGCGACCGAACTGGGTGCTGCCGGCGAGGGGATCTACGTGACGCAGGTGGTGCCGTTGCCCGGCGGGGACGACGTCTCGGTCCTGGCCGAGTACCGCGCCGCACTGTCCGGCGTCGATCCGGATGCCGACCCGGGATTCGTCTCCCTCGAGGGCTATCTAGCCGGACGGCTCGCCATCGAACGTCTGAGGGCTTGCGGCGCCGACCTCAGCCGGGCGTGCTTCCTGGATGTCACAGGTGCGTCCGGGTCCATAGACATAGGCGGAGTCTCGCTCCAATTCGGACCAGGTGACAACCAGGGTTCTGATGCGGTCTACCTGACCGTGATCAACTCGGAGGGCGAGTACGAGTTGGTTGACAGCATCCGCTGACAAGATCCCGGACCGCGGGGCGTCCCGGAGCGTTCTAACGACGGGACGCCCCCTGCGGGCCTCGCTACCTGCAGAGGTGCGGGGTTAGCGGCTCACTACGGCGCGGGGGAAGAGCGGCATCGCACAGCCGGAGGCGTCCTCCCCTCGGCAATCGACGAGGTTCCCGGTTCCGTCCGAGTAACTTCCAAACGGAGATGACCCTGCTCTTTATTCCAACGCCGCATTGCCGGTATCCGCATCGACGGGAGGCTCCTCTATGACGTCGGGTGGGCTAGCCGCCGGTGGACCGCAGCGAACGGTCATGACGGTGACGGGCCCGGTCGCCACCGACGATCTCGGGACAGTGCTCGTTCACGAGCACATCTTCCTCGACATGCGGCAGTCGTATACGGAGCACCATCCCGACGCCCGGCACGGCCCACCGGAGATTCACATGCTCGGTGAATGGCGCCGGGACTACTCGAAGTTCCCGGACTTCATGGTCCTGGACGACGTGGAGCTGGCCATCTCCGAGATCTCGGCATTCGCCGAGTACGGCGGTAAGACCGTTGTGGATGCAACTCCGATCGGCGCCCGCCCACCGTCCCGTTTGCTGTACCCGGAGGGGCTCAGGACGGTTTCGGTGGAGGCCGGCGTCAACGTGGTCGCCGGGTGCGGGTTCTACATCCAAGCCTCCCATCCGGAGCACGTGAGAACGTCGAGCTCAGGGTTCCTCGCCGAGACGATCCTCTCCGAGATAGACGAAGGCATCGACGGAACCGGTATCCGGCCCGGTGTTATCGGCGAGATCGGGCTCAGCCAGCCGGTTCAGGAAGACGAGTGGAAGGTCCTCGAGGCGGCATGCGAGGCTCAGAGGCAGACGGGCCTCCCGCTCTACATCCATCCCTATTTCGGGGCGAGGGCCAGGATCGCTCCCGATGCTGCCGAGTTCGTGCTGCGGAAGGGAGTCGATCCGCAGAGGATCAACATGTGCCACATGGACGGCTACATGAACCTCGACTACCAGAGAAGCGTGGCGGACCTGGGCGTGTTCATCTCGTTCGACAACTTCGGACTGGAGAACTACTACGACTCCATCGACTTCAGCTACAACAGCCACGACTCCCAGCGCCACGAAGGCCTGCTCAAGCTGCTGGACCTCGGTTACCGCGACCAGATCCTCGTGTCCCAGGACACCTGCTACAAGACCCAACTCACCCGGTACGGGGGCTACGGATACGCACACATCCTGCGCAACATCGTGCCCGCGCTAGCCCACGCCGGAGTGGACGACACCACGCTGGAGCGCATCCTGGTCGAGAACCCGCGGCGGCTGCTCGGCCTGTAGGAGGGTGGAGAAACCGGGGATGGGCCTCGATTTGTTGTGCCCGCGACACGTTGACCAGGGGTTTGCGGCTGCTGTGAGGTCCACGGGGCGTTTTCAGCACCCCTCCTAGCCCCGGCAGGTTGGTGTCCGATGGCATCGACACCGTCCCGTCGGATGGCAGCATCGCCCTCCGGGCCGCGGAGTTGGAGAGCGAGGGTTCTCGTAGCGCTCCGGCTGATCGTGTCATCGCGGCGAAGGCGGTTGTCAACGGCTATCGTTTTTGCCACATCGGGCCGGTTGATAACGGCGTGGGCCGAGCGATTCGGCGCGGTTGCCATACTCGACCCGAGTCGATAGGTGGGCCGATGCGCCACAGGCAAGCCTGAATACCGTTTGCAGGGGTCTTCCCGGCCAATCCTCTGGCGGGCGTCAGAACAGGAAGTGGGTACGTATGAAAGGATTCCGCATAGCGATGACCATCCTGGCCTCGCTGCATCTCGCTTGGTCGGTCCTGATCGCACTGGTGGCTAACTTCGCCGATGGGGGGTCCGTACCGGAGCGCCTCCTCCTGGGCGCGGTACACCCGCTGGCGGCCGTCCTGCTCCTCTACGTGGTGGTGTCCTCCGAGCGGCTCAGCCCGCTCATACGGCGCATAACCCTGGCGATGCTGTTGGTGAGCATCGCGGGTGACATCGTGGTGGCCGTCCTGATAAGCCAGGGGACGTTGCGGGGAGACTGGCCGCTCCCGCTCACGTTCGCGGTGGTTCCGGCGATCGGCCTCGTCTACATCGTCCGGCGGCGCTATGTCCGCCCCGCCGGCGCGAAGTAGAGCGAGATCCCACTCAGACGGTCTGGTACATCTCCTCAACTGACAGGTCGCCTACGTCGAAGAAGGCGATGATGCGGCACGGGCATGACTCGCCACCCTCGAACTTCCACGGGAAGGCGCCGATGATGCATCGCTGGTTGAGCACCTTCTCGATGTCGCCGCCCACGTTCTCGGCGTGGATACAGCCCTTGGGGAAGGCGAGATAGTGGAGGGGGAACAGGTCCTCGGTGATCTCCCGCCCGCTCCGGTGGTGCGTGTAGGTGTACTCGCCGAAGTAGTCCCTCACCGGCATGCCCACCTTCTGCTCGAAGCGCCTGGTCAGGTCGGGTCGCATGTGGCGGATGGTGGTGTTCATGGGGTGATCTCCCGAGCCGGCGTCGATTCCCCACCACGCCAGCTCCCTCTCCAGCATCCATTCGGCCAGATCCCTGGTCCCGCCGGGATGCATGCAGAAATAGCGGGTCAGGTCCTGCTCGGGCTTCCCCTCGTAGTAGCGGTGGTAGCCGGTGTGGATGATCAGGATGTCGCCCTTCTTGACCTCCACCTTGGAGGTGATCATCTCGGGGGTGATGATGCTCCAGTCGCTCACCTCGTCGGAGACGTCGACGATGACCCCTTCGTGGATGAGCTTGGTGAGCGGGAGGGAGGCCATGTCGCCGCCCCCGTCGGCCATGTGCATCGGACCGTCGAGGTGGGTGCCCACATGCAGCGAAGACTCGATCCTCTGTGACACCACCCGGTTGGTCTGCAGGGTCTGGGTGTAATAGATCTTGGATCCGGGATACCCGACCCAACCCGGAGTGTGAATGTTTATCGGGTGGGAGAGATCGACGAGCTTCATTTCGGTTTACCTCCGATATCGGTTGCTGACGGATGGTAGGGAGCAGGAATACGGGCCCTGTACAAGACCTAGTTCGCCTAGTACCTCAGACCGTTCTCCCAGATCCCGTAGAGATCGGTGCGGCGGTCAGCGCGGGGAGCGATCAACTCGCCCCGCACCTGCGCTCGCTTGGCTGCGCCCAGGTCGACCTCGGTGACGCTGATGGCGTCCTCCGAGCCGGGTAACGGCCCGGACGCCAGCTTGCCGTAGGGATCGACCAGGATCGACGAGCCGAGAAAGTCGAACTCCCCGTGACGGCCGGCCTGGGAGGCGCAGGCAATGTACACCTGGGAGAGGTTGGCCTGGAGGACCGCCCCCTTGCCCTGGGGACACATCCCGTCCTGGTCCCAGCGTTCCTTGTCGTAGCCGGGTAACCAGGCGGTCGGGACGCAGATCAGATCGGCTCCCTTCAGGGCCATCAGCCGCACCACCTCGACGAACCGTAGGTCGTAGCAGACGCACAACCCGATCGTTCCGAACCGGGTGTGGGCCACCGGGAAGCCGAGGTCGCCGTCGTGGAACGCGATCTTCTCGTTGGCGAACAGGTGGGTCTTGCGGTAGTGGAGGATCGTTCCGTCCGGGCCGACCGCCACCGCCGTGTTGTAGATCGATTCGCCGTCCCGCTCGCAGAACCCGCCCACCACGTATCCGTTTGCTTCGGCCGCCAGGGCGGTCCATTGCTTGACGGTCGGCCCGTCCACCGGTTCGGCGGTCTCGGCCAGCGCCCGCCAGTCGAACGCGTATCCGTGGATGATCATCTCGGGCAGCACCACGATGTCCGCCCCCGCATTGAAGGCGCGCTCCGTCCATCGGACGGTGAGATCGCGGTTCTCCTCGACTGCCAGGGGTTCGCCCCCGATCTGTACCAGACCTATCGAGACCTTGTTGACCATTGTGCTACTCCCGTCCCAGTGGACCGTCCGGCATGAGCCCGGCTACTCGCAGCATGTTCCAGTCGGCCGGACACGGACCTCCCACGCTCTCGACGTGATCGTCCCGGTCTCCCGATACGGCGTGCCAGATCCCGACCGGCACATGAACCACGTCCCCGGCCTCGAACTCCAGCCGGAGGTCGTTGGTCAGGTCCTCGATGCTGCCCTTGCCGTCGAGGATATAGATCGTGTCCTCGGACTCGGCATGTACATGCTCCTTGTTCCGCTCCCCGGCCTGCATGTCCACGTAGTTCATGTTGGCCGTGTATGCGCCGACTCCGGCCCACACGATCAGGCGGGCATCCCTGGCGATCATCGGGACGATGGCGGTCGGCTGGTCGCGATGGAAGACGCGGACACCCCGAGCCGCGAGGCGGCCACCGCCGGCAGGCGGCGGTGGGGTGGAGCCCCGCTCGTACTCGAGATGGGCATAGAGCCGTTCGTCGGCCGGGCAGGGACCCCCGATCAGTTCGGCGCCGTCCGGGCCCGCCTCGAACGCGTACTTCGTGTCGGCTCCGATGTGTGCCATCGCTCCGGTCGGGACGTCGAGGCGCCGGTCGAAGGAGTTGTCCGCCGCCGCCACGCTTCCCGACATGGTGTAGTAGACGGATTCCATCGGGTGCTCGAGTTGGACGGTTCGCCCGCCCGGCTCCAGTGAGATGTGGTGTATGGATCGCAGATGGGCGTCCAGGCCCGGCCAGACCACCACCCAAGCCCGGCCTCCGTGCTCGACGATGGGAAGTTCAGGAGCATCCTCCTCATCCCGGAGGATGCGGACGCGGTCGGTTTCAGCGACCATCTTGGGGGTTCGGTCCGTTCATCGGCGGCGAGTCTACCCGCCGGTTGCCCTCCGTGAGGCTGCCGGCCAAGAGGCGCTACGGTCGGTCCGGCAATCGCTTGACCGAGGCGCGGAGGGAAGATGGCGCGCATAGAGCTGATCGACCGCAAGGACGGCCTCGATCCGGACCAGGCTCGGCTGTTCGACTGGATCGTGGGGAGCAGGGGCGAGCTGGTGAGGCCCTTCCAGGTGCTGCTGCATGCCCCCGAACAGGCGGAGCACATCGCCCGGCTCGGCCATGTGGTCCGCTTCGAATCGGGCCTGGACGGCGCCGACCGGGAGCTGGCCATCCTGGCCACCGGTCGGGCTCACGGCTGCGACTACGTCTGGGACACTCACCTGGAGTTGGCGCGCCGCGAAGGGACCAGTTCCGAGGCGATCGCCCACCTCGACGGTGACGCGGGGGACCTGGCGCCGAGAGAGGCCGCCATCCTGGACATGGTCGGCGAGCTTTGCTCGGCATCATCCGTGTCCGCATCGACCTTCACCCGGATCGAATCCCACCTAGGCACCGATGGCGTGGTCGAGCTCAGCGTCCTGGTCGGCTACTACACCATGCTGGGCTACGCCATGGCATCGTTCGACGCATGCCGTACCCCGGGTGAGGAATAGGCGCCCCGGTACCCGAAGTGGATCTTTGCTAGGCGTTCTTGTCAGGCTGCTCGGTTCACTTTGCTGAAGTGATTCTCACGATGCTGTGAGCATGCGCGAAGGCTCAGCCGCTCAGCTCCTCGGCGCTTTCCTCTTGGAGATCCTTCAGCGTTCGTCCCTCCTTATCCTTCCACTCCGACGGGCCGCTGGCCGATCTTCCGAGCAGGACGCCCGCCGCGCTGGACGGTGAGCTAAATGTGTAGTCCTGTGTAATCGTATAGTAGTTGTCGCTGTCTTCGGTGGTGCTCAGTACGCCACGTTCGATCAGCGCGGTCCGTTCAACCGACAGAAACTTGTGAATAGACCGGACTTCTTTCTTGACTGCCTGAGAACCAGACCTGACCACAAAGCCACTTGAGTCCACGTAGCCTTGGGCCTTTATGCCCTTGGCATGCAGGAACAGAGGGTGGATGGTTTGAGCTTGTGTACCTGGCTTCTGAAGAAACCTGACCCCGACCACCGGTAGG
The DNA here is from genome assembly GCA_028821235.1 of bacterium. NCBI lineage: Bacteria > bacterium. Next base: position 13,722 of record JAPPGV010000081.1, on the reverse strand, counting down.
CAGAGCAGCAAATCGTCCAAGAACAGGTCGGAATCCGCTCTGTCTACGTCCGATAGCACCGGTAGTTGGGGCACGTTTCCATTGTCTAATTCGCAGCGCTTCTCCTCGTCAGCGCGACGCAGCAGACGAGCTTCGAGATACTGGATATGTGCCTTGTTGAGGTTTGCATCCTTGCTGGCGAAGACCGCAGCGTTGGTCCAGAATTCTTTCTTCTTGGCATGTGTCGACAGCCTGGCGCCCGTCTCCGCTCCTTCGCCGATGTAGACGAGGGGCATCTCTGGAGACTTACCGGGTCCCCAGATGATGTAAACACCCGGCCTGGCGAGTTCGGCCCGGTCAAGTGCCTCTTGCATGACTGACCTTGGGAAGACTACGCCGACCCCGGTCCAGTTCGACTTCTCAACAACGCGGAGACCCGCTGGATCGCCAGAGGGGATGAATATCCTCACCGAAAACCCCCTCGTTCTATCCATCGGACTCCTTCCTGTCAGCACTCCGTACGAACTGGCGCGAAAGCCAAACGGAGGAGTTGATGCTAATCGAGGCCCCTCATCGGCCGCGAGGCCTACACCCATCTTCACGATCCGATTCGTTATGTACTCTGGAAGTGCCGTCCTCTGGCGTCGGTCGTATGACTCCGGCAGGCCCGGTAGCACATCACCCGGGCGGTCAGAGATATCGGAGCGGATTCCCACCGGTCAGTAGCTCTCGGCGCACCGATTGCCGTGATCCTCTCCGCGAGCGGGAAGCGATGCTGGCCGGCATGGACCACCACCAGATGTTCGAGGTTCAGATCCGCAGATACGATACGCATCGATTTCAAGGTGGACGGCATGCGTGTCGGTACGTCGTTTGACCAGGCCCAAATTCCGTACTTCCTGGAATATCGTTCGCGTCGCGTACGATATTCCAGAATCATCTCTCGTATGGACGGAGCGTCGGCCGAGCGTAGGACCGGCGCGAGGGGGTCCCAGCACAACTAGAGTCTGACCGTCAGTCCGTCAGGAGTAAGGAGACCCGTCAGCATGACCCACGTACCAGTAACCCATATCACCTCGGATGCCGAGCGCGCGCGCCGCTACGCAGTGCTCCGGGAGGCCATGGCCGGCGCCGGCATGGATGCGTTCGTCATCTGTAGCAGGGGCGACGAGTTCGTGCGGGGACGGGTCCAGTACGTGAGCGACATCTTCCAGTGGGCCGGGCGCGGCTTCGTGGTCCTGCCGATGAGGGGCGAGGCCACCTTCGTGGTGGATCCGTTGTGGGGCACGGGCTACGCCATGCAGGGCATGTGGCTGAACGACTACCGCCAGCCGGACGACGCCGGGACCGAGATCGGCGCGATCCTCTCCGACCATGGGCTCGCCACCGGCACGATCGGGATCGTCGGTCTGGCCGACATCACCTCGGTGGCCGACTACAACAGCATGAAGAACGCCCTTCCCAACGCCAACTGGGTGGACGCTACCGACCTCTTCGACGACGTGCGGGCGATCAAGAGCCAGGAGGAGATCGACTCGACCATCGAGACCGGCAATATCATGCGCCGGGTCTTCAACGCGCTCGAGGCGGAGATCCGTCCGGGCGTCCAGGAGGTGGACGTCCTCTCCGAGGCCCACCGTCTGGCCCGCCAGCTGGGCTGCATGGAGGGAATCGCCCTCATGGGACGTGCGCCCTTCAGTTGCTTCAGCCCAGGCACCCGGGGCGTGATCGAGAAGGACGATGTGATGGTCATCGACCTCGAGTGGGGCGGGCCGCTCGGCTACTGGGTGGAAGTCCGCCGGGTGTACAGCTTCAGGCCGCCCAATGACGAGCAGAAGGCCTTCTGGGAAATGCGGGTCGAGAGCTTCGAGGCGTGCGTGCAGGCCATGAAGGCGGGCGAGGACTCCGACACCGTCCTCGACGCCCGCGATCGGGTCTACGACAAGTACGGGTACGACGCCAGGGACTCCAACTCCTACACCGCTCACGGGATCGGCATCGACTCGCTGGAGCCCCCGTGGGTGCCCGGCAAGCGCCGCATCATGGAAGAGAACATGATGATCAACCTCCACCCCGCCATCGGCGGCTTCTCGGATCCCGAGACAGGTGCCCGGTTGGGTGGCATCAGCATCGCCGACAACGTTCTGGTCGGTCCCGACGGGGGTACCCGGATGGTCGATCAGACTGATGAGTGGATCGTCCTCGACGCCTAGACCACTCGGTGCGATCTGGTAGGGAACCCTGTTCGGAGCAGGTCGGGTGCATCGTCCGGCCTGCTTCCTACGTGGTGGCCGGCTTGGCAGGCCGCTTCTCGCCGGCGCCACATGCCTTGAGGCGTATCCCCGGATCGCCGCGGTGGGTCCAACCAGTGATCACTAATATCGACAGGCCGCCCGAGTTCACTGGCATTGACACCCGAGCCTGGGGGCAGACCGACAGCAACTGGATGAGCCTGCGCGCGGGCGCGGGGGAAGGGAACAGCAAGTCGAGATGAGAGTATTGATCACCGGCGCAGCCGGGTTCTTCGGACGGGCACTGGTCCGAGCGTTCGCCCTGGGCGGAGAGCACGTGGTGGCAGCGGACATCCTCCCGGCTGACGAGTTCGTCCCCCGGTCGGACACGCCGAGCGACCGGCTCGAGTACGTGGTGCTGGACGTGGCCGATCCGGCCGCCTGGTCCACGGAGGTCACCGGGGAAGTTGACGCCATCGTCCACGCCGCCGCCCTCACGCCGAGCATCCAGGAGGCCAAGGAGGACCCTTCCAAGCTGGTGAACGTCAACCTCATCGGCACCCTCAACGCGTTTGAGTTCGCCCGTAAGCAGAACATGGGCAAGTTCCTCTTCATCTCCTCCGCGGGTGTCTATAACCAGTTCGACGAGGAGACGCTCACCGAGGCGGATGCGGACGGGGGTTTCTCTCTCTACGGGTCGGCCAAGCTGGCCGCCGAGATCATGCTGTTCCGGTATGCCGACATGTTCGGCTTCGATGCGGGTGCGATCCGTCCCACGTCCATGTACGGCCCTGCGGAGGAGTTCCGCGACACCCGCCCGTTCGTCACCCAAGCCAAGCAGTTGGCCGACGCCGCCCTAGACGGGGTGCCGGTGCGGGTCATCGGCGCCGAAGACCGCTGCGACTGGGTCTTCGTGGACGACGTGGCCGAGGGCGCCCATCGCTTCTTCTCCGGCGGCATGAACAGCCGCGCCTTCGCCTTCTCCTCGGGTGACCCGATCCCGTTCCAGGACGTGCTGGACGCGGCCGTGGCCTCGTTCGGAGTGGTGGTGGATCCCAGCGCCGACATGCTGGTCGATGCCACGCCCGACCGGGCCACCACCATCTCCTGCGACAAGGCCCGTGCCGAGCTGGGATGGAATCCGATGGGGATCGAGGAAGGCATGCGCCGCTACGCCGAGTTGGGCGGCTGAGGACCGCCCACCCGTTTCCCGAACGAACCGATAGCCTCAGATATGGAGTCCCTATGAGCCAGAGCACACTGAGACAACGGCTGGCGGAGCGCACCCTGCGGATCCGGGGTGGCCACGAGTCGCCCTACTTCCAGATCATGCGGAGGGTGGAAGGCCGCGATGACATAATCCGCCTGGTGCGGGGGGAGCCGGACATTCCGACCCCTGCCCACATAATCGAGGCCGCCAAGCGATGTCTGGACACCGGGCATGTCGGCTACACCCCTCCGGGCGGGATGATCGAGCTACGCGAGGCCATCGCCCGCAAGTTCAAGGAGGACAACAACCTCGAGTACGACGCCGCTTCCGAGATCCTGGTTACCGCCGGTGCGCAGGAATCGATGGCGGTGAGCCTCCAGACGTTGCTCGACCCCGGCGACGAGGTGCTCCTCGCCACCCCCCACTACATGGCCTATCCGGCCAACATCATCATGGCGGGCGGGCACATCGTCTACGTCGATACGGTCGAGGAGGAGGACTTCGAGCTCAAGCCCGAGGCTATCGAGGCGGCCATCACCGACCGCACCAAGCTCCTGGTGCTGGTGACCCCCAACAATCCGACCGCCGGGGTGATCACCGCCGAGACGCTGTCGGCGATCGCCGACGTGGTGCGGGCCCATCCCGGCCTGGTGGTGATCTCCGACGAGCTGTACGAGAAGGTGGTCTACGACGGCTTCGAGCACATCTCCTTCGCCACCCTGCCCGACATGTGGGATCGGACCATCACGATCAACGGCTTCTCGAAGGCCTACAGCATGACCGGCTTCCGGGTCGGCTACATGGCGGGCCCGGCCGACTACATCCTGGCCGCCACGGAGCCGCGCCACTCGCTCAGTATCTCCACCTCCCTGCCTTCCCAGCATGGCGCCCTCGCCGCGCTGGAAGGGCCGCAGGACTTCATGGCCGAGATGATGGAGGAGTACCACCTGCGCCGGGCGATGATGCGGGACGCCTTCGACGAGCTGGGCGTCACGTACGGCGAGCCCAAGGGCGGCTTCTACTTCTTCGCCAACATCTCCGGGTCCGGGTTGGACGCGGTCGAATTCGCCGACAAGGCGGTGGACTACGGGATCCTGTTCTCACCGGGCAACGTGTTCGCCGAGGGAGCCCGCAAGTACATCCGGATCTCCTACCTGGCGCCCAGGGACCAGTTGGCCGAGGCTCTCGAGCGCTTCGGGCGTCTGTGGAACGACTGCCGGAGCGGCCGATGAGCGGCCCGAAGGTAGCCCTGGTCGAGGAGTTCACTCCCGCCCAGGTGGAGGCCCTACGGAGGGCCCTCCCCGACGGCGCCACGGTGCTCACCGACGCCCTCGGAGCCGGGACCATCGGCCAGGCCGACTACCTGGTGCTCCGGGAAGAGGGCGTTGACGGCAGCCGGCTCGCCTCCCTGTCCTCACTCCGGGGAGTGGTGACCATCGAGTCGGGGGGCGCTGGCGTCTCCGGAGAGGTCTGTGAGTCCATGGGAGCCTGGACCGAGGCCGTCACGTCTCCCGGGCCCACCAGCGTGGCGGAGCACGCCGTGATGCTCATACTGGCGCTCTTCAAGCGGCTTCCTACGGCCCACAGTCGCCTCATGGACGGGGTGGTCGTGGACGGGATGGAACCGTTCGTCACCGACCAGCTCAACTACTCGTACAACTGGGTGGGTCTGGACCTGTTCGAGGCGGTGCTGGGCAAGACGGTGGGTCTGGTCGGGATCGGCCAGATCGGACGGGTCGCGGCCAAGCTCCTGGTCGCGTTCGGCGTGGATGTCGTCTACTACAAGCGCAACCGGTTCTCACCCGAGGAGGAGCAGGAGTTGGGCGTCCGCTACCTCCCCTTCGACGAGCTGCTGGCCGAGTCGCACTGCGTCTCGCTCCACAACAAGTTCACGCCCGAGACCGAGAAGATGATGGGCGCCCGCGAGTTCGCCCTCATGCCCGAGGGGTCGTTCTTCGTGAACACCGCTCGGGGCCGGTTGGTCGATGAGGACGCCCTGATAGCAGCCTTGCACAGCGGCCATCTGGCCGGCGCCGCGCTGGATGTCTTCTGGTGGGAGCCGATCCTGCCCGACAGTCCTCTGCGTGACACGCCCAACCTGTTGATGACCCCCCACACCGCCGGAACACCCGCCGGCGACAACGTGGCCCTGGAGCTGGGTTCTGCCGGAAGGGTCATCCGCCGCAGGAATGGAGGTGTGACATGAGCGACCGTACCTTCGTCGGCATGCAGGTGGGTGGGATCAGCTTCATCGACGAGGGCATCGAGGAGACGCTCGACATCTTCGTGGAGAAGGCCGGGGTGAACGCCATCTTCATCTCCGCCCTGTCCTGGGCCCGGGGAAACGCGGGGCGTTCCGGCAGCAACGACTTCCCCGATCACGGCGGGCAGGAGCCCGACCACCTGCAGGGCGGCGCCTTCTTCCCTCCCGATCCCAGGTACTACCACGGCACCTCGATCAAGGACTTCACCGCTCCGGACCCCCTCTACGAGGGGTTGGACATCCTGGGTGACGTGATCCCCGCCGCCCGGGAGCGTGGTATGGAAGTGTTCCCGTACTACTGCGAGACGTCCCACAAGAACCCCAAGCCGCTCTGGCAGCCGGGGTTCGCCCAGGTCATCGAGGTGGACGCGTGGGGACGGCGGGCCAGCCGCCCCTGCCTGTACAACCCGAACTACCGGAACTGGTGGTTCGGGGTGGTCGACAACTGGCTCAACGAGTACGACCTGGACGGCATCATGTGGGGCATCGAGCGGGAGGACCCGCTCTCCTCCATGATCGTCAGCAACGAGGTCCCCACCTGCTTCTGTGTCCACTGCCGGGCCGAAGGCCACCGGCGGAACATCGATGCCGGACGGGCGGCCGAGGGTTACCGGAGGATCTCCGACTACCTGACCTCGGTGCGGGGCGGGTACCAGCCTCCCGACGGCAAGCTGATCACCTTCCTCCGCCACCTCTTCGAGTACCCGGAGGTCTCCCAGTGGCAGAAGCTGTGGTGGGACGGCCACAAGGACCTCTACCGGGAGATATCGGGGACGGTGCGCTACTTCGGCGACCGCTACCAGGTGGGCCTGGGGATCTGGCAGATGATCAACACCTTCAACCCCTTGCTACGGGCCGCGCACGATCCCGCCGAGTACAAGCTGTACGCCGACTGGCTCAAGCCGGTGTTCTACAACGCCCCGGGCGGGGCGCGGTTCGCCAAGTTCGTGACCAACCTGTGCCAGACCATCCTCGGCGACGCGTCGCCGTCGGAGTGGACCCCCATCCTCTACAAGATTCTCGGCCTGGACGAGGCGGCCTTCGAGGACCTCCCTCCGGCCGGCTTCAGCCCGCAGTACGTGGCCGACTTCACCCGCCGCTACGTGGATGCGGTAGGTCCCGAAGTGGCCGTCTACCCCGGCATAGGCCTCGGTGTGGAGACGGTGGCCCGGGACATCTCTCCCGCAGACTGCGAAGCGATGGTGGAAGCCTCGTTCGACGGGGGAGCGGGCGGTGTGATGATCTCCCGCAACTACTCGGAATTGACCCTCACCAACCTGGCCGCGGTGGGCAACGCCCTGCGCCGGCTCGGAAAGATCTGATCGGACCCAGGAAAGGAAACCAACCGTGCGCACAATTCTCAAAGGCGGAGTGGTAGTCAACCTCGACGGAGGGCCCTCCACGCAACAGGATCTGGTCATCGAAGGCGAGCAGATCGCCTCGGTGGGCGCCGCCGCGGCCGCGAACGGCGACAACGTGGTGGATGTCTCCGGCATGCACCTGCTGCCCGGCATGGTGAACTGTCATGTTCACCTGGGGTGGGACGGCACCCACGACCTCGAGATGCAGGCCAACGAGTCGCCCGCTGTCAACGCCATGAAGGCGGTGATGAACATCCATCGACATCTGTCCGCCGGGGTGACCACCATCCGCGACCTGGGCATGAACCACGCCAACATCGACGCCAAGACGGCCATCGACAACGGCTGGGCGCCATGGATCCGCCTGTTCCCCAACGGCCGGGCCATCTGCACCACCGGTGGCCACACCTGGTGGTGTTGCCGCGAAGCCGACGGAATCTACGGGGTCCGCAAGGCCATCCGCGAGCAGTTCAAGGCGGGTGCCACCTGGATCAAGATCATGGGCTCCCACGAAGAGGTGCAGTTCACGATGGACGAACTCCGGGCGATGGTCGAGGAGGCGCACCAAAACGGCATGATGGTCACCGCCCACGCCACCTTCGACGAGGCCATCTCCCGGGTGGTGGACGCCGGTGTGGACTGCGTGGAGCACGGCGGGTCGATGACCCCGGAGACCATCGACAAGATGGTCGAGAAGGGCGTCCCCATCGTCACCACCTTCTCCCCGCTCGTGCAGCAGGTGAAGTTCGGCCGGGACTTCGGCATGACCGAATCCGATGTGGAGCGCCGCAAGGATCAGATGGCCGACAAGAGCCGCTTCGCGGGAAACGTGGCCGCGGCCAAGGCGGGGATCCCGATCGTTTTCGGAACCGATGCCGGGAGCCCGGTGGTCCCTCACTACGCCATTGCCGAGGAGCTCAAGTTCATGGTCGAGATCGGGGTCTGCCCCGACAATCTGGACGCGCTGAACTCGATCACCCGCCGGGGTATCAAGCTGCTCGGTCTCGAGGACGAGTTGGGCAGTCTCGAAGCCGGGAAGACGGCTGACGTGGTGGCCGTGGGCGGTGATCCGCTGGACTCGCTGGACCACATGAAGGACGTCAGGCGGGTCTTCGTGCGAGGGCAGATGGCCTTCTCGTCCGAGGGTGGTTACACCCAGGTGGGGCGGGATATCGAGGGCATGGGCACCCGCTGGGGTCCCGGACCCGAGATCGGATACCGGCGGGCATAAGCAACCAGAGCCGACGGCAGCGCACAACATGCTCGACCTGAGGATCGTCGGGGGGACGGTGGTCAGCGATGGCCGTTCTCGTCCAGCCGATGTTGGCCTGGAGGGCGATCGCATCGTCGAGGTCGCCCCTCGGGGTGGTCTCGGCCCGGCTCGTGGCGAGATTGACGCCTCTGGCCTGCTGGTCATTCCCGGCGCGGTGGACGCCCACTTCCACTGCCGGGCGCCCAGCCATCCCGAGCGAGCCACTTTCGCCTCCGAATCCCGGGCGGCGGCATCCTCTGGGGTGACCACCCTGTTCGAGATGCCGATCTCCAACCCGCCGTGCAGTACTCCGGAGGCTTTCGAGACCCGCCGCGAGATCGGGGAGGCCGAGAGCTTGATCGACTTCGCCCTCTACTCGGGCGCCGGATTCAGCGATCCGGCCCGGGCGGAGGCGATGGCCGAATGCGGGGCGATCGCGTTCAAGCTGTTCACCCACCACCCGCCGCCGGAGCGAGTCGACGAGTTCGAGGGTCTCTGCGCAGGAGCTCCCGAGCGCATCTTCGAGTGTATCCGCGCGGTGGCGGCCACCGGATTGAGGTGTGCCGTTCACTCCGAGAGCCAGCAGATGATCGAACTCTTCCGGGAGGAGTTGGACCGGTTCGGACACCCGGCCCGCCCGCCGCTGGTCGAGGCGGTGGCGGTGGGCCTGGTGGCGACCATCGTCCGGGATCTGGGTGCGCCCGCCCATATCGTCCACATCACCTCCCGCCTCGCCATGGAAGAGGTCCAGGCGGCCCAGGGTCTCGGCGTGGATCTCTCCGCCGAGTCGTGCCCCCACTACCTGCTTCTCGACGAGTCGGCAATTCCCGAGTTCGGCAACTTCGTCAAGGTGGCGCCCCCTCTGCGCCCGAGGGAGGATCCCGCCTACCTGTGGGATGCGCTGGCGGACGGCTCGCTATCGGTGGTGGCGTCCGACCACGCTCCCTTCACTCCGGAGGAGAAGGCGGCCGCCGCCTATGCCGAGTCCGGGCAGGGGATTCCCTCCCTGGAGATGCTGGTCCCGGCGATGCTGGATGCGGGCCTGAGCGGGCGACTCCCGCTCGCCCGGGCGGTGGAGGTGATGACCGCCAACCCGGCCAAGCTGTACGGCATCTACCCCCGCAAGGGCACCGTCTCGCCGGGATCAGAGGCCGACCTGGTACTGGTGGATCCCGAGGCAACCCGCACGGTCCGTTCATCAGAGTTCCTGGCCCGCTCGGGCGGGAGCGGCCTGGCCTACGACGGGATGGAACTCAGGGGCAAGGTGCTCACCACCATCTCACGGGGACGCACCGTGTTCGAGGCCGGCCGGGTGATAGGGGAAAGCGGGGGGCGGTTGGTCAGGCCGGACGGCCCTCCCCAACACGTCCGCGAAACCCAAGGCGCCGGCTAGCCCCTGACTGCGTCCGGGCGGGATGGTGCCCTGGACGCCTGGGCAGAACCTCTCCACCGGTATCCTCGCCGGATGCCCGTAGAGACCCCCCTACCCGGCGGTATCCCGAGCTTCGAGCGGCTGCGGCAGGCGCCCAAGGTGGTGCTCCATGACCACCTCGACGGCGGTCTGCGCGCCTCCACGATCGTCGATCTCGCCAGGGAGACCGGTTACCGGGGCCTCCCCACCCAGGACCCGGAGGAGCTGGCGGCCCGGATCCAGGAGGGCGCTCGCCGCCGCAGCCTCGATCTCTACCTGGAGATGTTCCGCCACACCCTCGGCGTCATGCAGACGAAAGGGGCCGTGTACCGGGTGGCGGCCGAATGCGCCCAGGACCTGGCGGCCGACGGCGTGGTCTACGCCGAGGTCAGGTTCGCCCCCGAGTTGAACACCGAGGGCGGCATGTCGCTCGACCGGGTGGTCGAGGCCGCGCTGGCCGGTCTCCGGGACGGGAGCGACGGTCGCGGCATCCGGATGGGCCTGCTGGTGTGCGCTATGAGGACCGGTCCCCACAGTCTCGAGGCGGCCGAGCTGACGCTGAGGTATCGGGATAGGGGGGTGGCGGGTTTCGACATCGCCGGTGCCGAGGCCGGTCACCCGCCTTCCGATCACCTGGCGGCGTTCGATCTGCTGCGACGGGCGGGAATGCCCTACACCATCCACGCCGGCGAGGCGGACGGCCTCGACTCGATACGGGAAGCCCTACACACCTGCGGAGCCCGGCGGATCGGCCACGGGATCAGGATCGTCGACGACCTCGGGGAGGACGGCGCGCTCGGTTCGCTCGCCGCCGAGCTGCGCGACCGGAACATCCCTCTTGAGCAATGCCCGACCTCCAACGTCCACATCGGCGCCGTCCCCTCGATCTCTGCCCATCCGATCGGCCGGCTCTTCGACCTGGGCTTTCACGTGACTGTCAACACCGACAACCGGCTCATGAGCGGGGTCTCGCTGCCGGGCGAGTTCGACCGTTGCTGCCAGGCCTTCGGCTGGTCCTGGCCCGAGGTGCACCGGCTGACCACCAACGCCATGGAGGGCGCCTTCCTCCCGGCTGACCAGCGCCGGGAGATCATCAGTCAAGCCATCGACCCCTGGTACGCCGCCCGCCCTGGCTAGTCGGCACCGCCCTGATGTAGGTGATTCCGCCACCGACACACGATGCGGGCCCGCTGTGTGCCCTGCGGGTACGCCTTCGTCGGCGAGTCTTGCCACAGGCGATGGTCGACCCTCGCGTCTTGCCCAGGTATGGCACTTCGGATAGCGTGACCGATCGTGGGAGAAGTGGCAGAAGCAGCACGCGAGGCATCCGCCTTCCCACGGCGTCTGGGCCTCATCGTCCCCTCGTCCAACACTGTTGCGGAGCCTGACTTCACGCGGTCTGTACCAGGCGGTGTAACCGTCCATACTGCGCGCGCCTACCTAGAAGAAACAACGGCATCCGCCGAGAGGGCAATGTTGGAATCGTTCGTGCCTCAAGCGGCCGCCGACCTGGCGACAGCGAACATGCACGCAATCGTCTTCTCCTGCACCAGCGCGGCAGCCCTTCTCGGGAAGGCAGGTGAGGAGCGCTTTGTGGAGGAACTTCAGGAGTCCGGCGGTGCGCCCGTCATCAGCACGAATGAAGCCGTTGGCCGCGTTCTCGGTCGGTACGGCGACGCCCGCGTCGCGGTTGTTACCCCCTACATAGACGAACTGAACGTGGCTATAGCGGGGACCCTGACGGAGCGTGGTGTTTCCGTGAGATCCATCGTCGGGATGTCTCTTGTCGACAATATCTCCATTGGTCGGCTTCGGCCTGACGAGATCGTGGCATTCGTCGAGCGGCATGCGGACCCGCGCGAGTTCGATGTGTTGTTCGTGTCCTGCACAAACCTCCGAGGGATGGAGAGCAGGGAAACGCTGGAGGATCGTTTGGAACGACCCGTTGTCACGAGCAACTCCGCCGCGTTGACCATTGCCCTAGAGGTGCTCGAGGGATCTGCCGATGTTCGTCCCTCTGCGGACCTGCTGAGACCCGCCACGTTGCGGTAATCACGCCGGGTACGGGGCATGCAGGATCTATGAGAGCATCCTCCCGGAGCCGATTCCGGACCGGCTCGGGATGGCACCGACCGGGTTAGTCGCGGACGGACATGGTGGTGGGATGCTCGTTGAGCTTGACGCCGCCTTCCTCAGTGCAGAGGATGATGTCCTCGACGCGGACTCCAACCCGGCCCGGCCAGAAGACCGACGGCTCGATGGTGAAGGTCATGCCGGCTTCGAGGGGGGTGTCGTCCTCCGGTGAGATGAACGGCTCCTCGTGGACGTCGAGGCCGATGCAGTGGCCGGTCCGGTGGCGGAACCAGTCCCCGTATCCCGCGTCCACGATCACCTGCCGGGTAGCCCGGTGGACCTCGGAGGCCTTGACGCCCGGCCGGGCGGCCTTCATGCCGGCCTGCTGGGCGGCCATGACCACCTCGTACACGCGGCGGTACTCGTCGTCCGGATCGCCGATCCGGATGGTCCGGCCGAAGTCCGAGCAGTAGCCCTGGACCACCGCGCCGAAGTCGAAGGACAGGCCCACGCCCGGGCGCACCTCCTGCTGGGAGAGCCGGACGTTGGCGTCCCGGTCGTCGCCGGGACCCATTCCCCACACCGCGGTGTCGAACGACCAGGTACGGGATCCGAGGCGGAGCAGGTGGTAGTTGACCTCCTCGGCCAGTTCCAACTCGGTGACTCCGCTCGAGATACGGGCCTTGGTCTCCTCCATCGCTCCGTCCGCCACGTAGCAGGCACGGCGCAGCAGTTCCAGTTCCTCGGGGCTCTTGATCCGCCGCAGACGGTTGACCAGGCGGCTGGCGTTGGCCAACTGCGGACTCTGCAACTCCTCGAGGAGGTTCATCGTTGCGGAAGCCCAGGTGCGGGCGCCGACAGCCAGCGTTCGCGGTGAAGGGAAGGACCGGGCTACCCGCGAGAACAGGGCGTGCCCATCGTCCATCTCGCTCACGCTCACCACCTCGCCCGGAACCCCTTCCGGCAGGTCGAACTCGACGTAGTTGCGAGGCAGGATGAAGGCAGGATCCCGACCGGGCGCAAGAAACGCTCCGGCCACCCAGCCGTGGGCGTAGTTGACGTCACCGAAGGTGGGTACCCGCCGCTGGATACCCGTCAGGTACTCGAGGTCGGCGCCGATCGGGAGCCACACCAGATCGACTCCCGCCTCTTCGAGCACGACGTCAAGGGCGAGACGCCGGGCGCGGTGGTCGAATGCGATGGTGCTCATGTCCGGGCGCCAGTCTAGGCGGGCGCCGCGACTGGTCCGGTTCGATAAGCTCCCGCAGGGAGGCCAAAGAGGTGAGTCATCCAGATGTGGAGCGACCGATCCTTTCACGAGTTCGTTACCCAGCGCCAGATCACCGATCTGGTCATGCGAAGGGTGGCGGAACATGTCTACGACCGGCCGCTGATCAACAACGTCGAGCGGGCCGACTACGTGGAATGCCTCGTGGAACTGATTATGCAGAGCGCCGACCCGCGCTGGCGTCTCACCGAGACGTGGGACGCCTGGGACGTCGAGCACCCCGAGACGGGTGCTCGGGTCGAGGTCAAGCAGTCGAGCGCTCTCCAGAGTTGGTCCGGACCGTCATCTGCGAAAACGGAGGCGAGCCCGCGGTTCGACATCTCCGTTCGTGAGTGGGACTGGTTGAGGTGTGCCCGAGGTGAGTATCACAGCTTCCCCTCCGAGGGCGGACGATCTGCCGATGCATACGTCTTCGCCTGGCACGGCGAGTCGGACGAGGCTTTCGCGGATCACCGCACGGCTTCCCAGTGGGAGTTCCTCGTGGTGCCCGAGAGCGAACTTCCCGCACAGAAATCGATCGGTCTCAACCCACTGCGGAAGCTCGCGCGACCGTGTACGTACCGATCACTTGCGAGAGAGGTCAAAGCGGCAATCCCCGATTGATGGCGATCAGCGAAATTCCCCAGAGTTGGTCAGCGAATTTCCCCACCCTGG